>JALYXP010000127.1 GCA_030947045.1 Verrucomicrobiota bacterium
CCTCGAAGAAGGCGCTCGATAAGGCAGGGCTCACGATTGAAGACATCGCCTGCTTTATTCCGCATCAGGCCAACGTCCGAATCATCGAAGCGATCGCTGAGCGGCTGAAGCTGCCGATGGATCGATTCTTCATTAATGTGGATCGCTACGGCAACACCTCGGCCGCAGCGGTCGCCATCGCGCTGGACGAAGCGAATCGAAGCGGCCGCCTCAAGCCAGGCGACTATATCTTGATGGTCGTGTTCGGCGGCGGGCTGACGTGGGCGAGCACAGTCCTTGAATGGTGATGGCGGCGGAGCACGAATGACAATGCTGATCGAAACTCACGCGCACCTCGACTACCCGGATTTCGCCGCAGACTTCGACGAAATGCTTACGCGGGCAACAGAAGCAGGCGTGTCGCGCATCATTACGATCGGCACATCCGTCGCGAGTAGCCGGCGTGCTGTCGAATTAGCAGAACGCTATGACAACATCTACGCCGTCATCGGAGTTCATCCGACGTGTGATGCCGTTGAGGGTGAAGACGTGATGACGCCGCTCCGCGAGCTGGCGCAAAGTCGCCGAGTGGTTGCCATCGGCGAGACGGGGCTCGATTACCACCGGCTCCCCAGCGCCGAAACAGCGAAGCAAAAGGATGTGCAGGTGTTTGGCCGCACGCTGCAAGGCGAGACTGACGCGGAGATCGAAGCGAGCCTGCACGACGGCGCTGACAAGGCGAGGCAAGCAAGTCTGTTCGAGCAACAGCTCGATCTCGCGGTTGAGTTGGGCCTGAATGTTGTCATTCATCAACGTGACGCCTGGACTGATACGCTCGAGATGCTGCGACCTTACGGCGGTGAATTGCGGGGGGTTTTCCATTGTTTTGGCGGATCGTTCGAGCAGGCGGAAGAGGTGCTCGGAATGGGACATCTGCTGTCGTTTACCGGCATCGTGACATTTAAGAACGGGACGGCCGTTCGAGACGTCGCCGCGCAGTTGCCGCTCGGCAGTTTTATGGTGGAAACCGATTGTCCTTACCTCGCGCCAGTGCCTCATCGCGGAAAACGCGCGGAACCGGCCCACACTCGGCTGGTCGCTGAAACAATTGCGACGGCGAGGGGTGTCACGCTCGATGAAATTGCGCGCGCGACGAGCGCAACTGCCGAGAGTTTCTTCAGGTTTAAGCGCTGATGAAATCCATTTTTGGCAACTGCATCCGCGCGCTGCTGGGCTTCGCGGCGACGCTATTCGTCGTCTCCTGCGCAACGCCCGATACTCGTCACCGTGTCGTCATTAGCGTGCCCGAGCAACGCATGGCACTTCTGGACCAAGGGGTGGTCATGGCCACATTTCCGGTATCGACTTCGAAGTTCGGCCTCGGCGACTTCCCGGGCAGTAACTACACGCCGTTGGGAGAACTGGAGATCTCGGACAAGATCGGCGACGCCGCTCCCAGTGGTGCAGTATTCAAGGACCGGCGCCGGACCGGCGAGATCGTTGCGCCTGATTCACCGGGACGCGATCCGATCGTCACGAGAATTCTCTGGCTGCGCGGACTCGAGGCGCATAACGCGCGGGCACATAATCGGACCATCTACATTCACGGCACGCCTGAGGAACGGAATATCGGGCGGCGGGCCAGCTACGGTTGCGTGCGGATGCGCTCGAGCGATGTGATTCGACTGTTCGACATCGTCGGTCGCGGGGCGCGCGTCAGCATCGTAGACGCACCGCTCGCAGCCATCGTTCCGGCGTTGGCACCCGAAGCAGTGCAGGTGGCATCGGCGGGTGGGTCAACAGCGGAAACGCCGCGCTGACGTTTACGGCATGCGGCCGAGGTGCTCCTGCGCACCGCGACGGCTGAGATTCTGCATGTCAGCGTCGACCATGATGCGAACGAGCTCAGCGAACCGCACTTTTGGCTCCCAACCCAGAATTCTTTTCGCCTTCGCCGGATCACCGATGAGCAAATCGACTTCGGCCGGCCGCTCGTAGCGGTCATCGTACTTGACGAATTCTTTCCAGTCGAGATCGACGTGTGCGAAAGCGACTTCGCAAAACTCGCGGACGGTATGCGTCTCATTTGTCGCGAGAACGAAATCATCACCGTCGTCCTCCTGCAGCATACGCCACATGCCTTCCACGTACTCCGGCGCGTAGCCCCAATCCCGTTTCGCTTCGAGATTGCCGAGGAAGAGCTCCTTCTGCAGGCCGCTCTTAATCGCCGCGACGGCGCGCGTAATCTTGCGCGTTACGAAGGTCTCACCGCGTCGTGGACTTTCATGATTGAACAAGATGCCGTTGCTCGCACGAAAGCCGTAGCTTTCGCGGTAATTTATCGTCGCCCAATAAGCGAACATCTTCGCCACTCCGTATGGGCTGCGGGGCCAGAAAGCTGTCGTCTCAGTCTGCGGCACGGTCTGCACTTTGCCAAACATCTCGCTGGATGATGCCTGGTAAAAACGAGGTCGGATTCCAGTTTCGCGCATCGCTTCAAGCAGACGGATCGTGCCTACACCGGTGACGTCGGAGGTGTATTCCGGGATGTCGAAGCTGACGCGGACGTGACTTTGCGCCGCAAGGTTATAGACCTCATCTGGCTTCAAATTGTAGAGCAGCTTCACCAGCTGCACCGAATCGGTCAGGTCGCCATAATGCAGAAAAAGGCGGACGCCGTTAATATGCGGATCCACGTAGAGATGATCGATCCGCGAGGTGTTGAACGTGCTCGCACGTCGGATGATGCCGTGAACTTCGTAGCCTTTCTCGAGCAATAGATCGGCGAGGTAACTGCCGTCCTGTCCGGTGATCCCGGTGATGAGCGCCTTCTTCATGAGCCTTCCGCTTTACCGCACTGGGGATGCAGCGGCAATCACTTCCGGCTGCGCCGCGAGCACCGCGCGCTGCGCAGCGACGAGCTGTTTGATCCCGCCGCGGCCGAGCGCCAGCATCTCGGCGAGCTGGCCATCGGAAAACGTCGCTTCCTCCCCTGCTCCCTGGATTTCTACGAACTCGCCGCCTTCGGTTGCGACGAGGTTGAAGTCGACCGTGACGGCTTTGTCCTCCTCGTAGTTCAGATCGAGAACAGCCGAGCTGTCGAGAACGCCCGCACTGACGGCGGCGACAAGTTCTCGCAGAGGCGACGCCTGCAGCTTCCGCAGCGCGAGCAACTTCCGGCATGCGAGCGCCACGGCGACGCTCGCGCCGGTGATGGCAGCCGTGCGCGTGCCGCCGTCCGCCTGCAACACGTCGCAATCGACCCACATCGTGCGCGAGCCGAGCTTTTCCAGATCCAGAACGGCGCGTAACGAGCGGCCAATCAGTCGTTGAATCTCGCTGCTGCGTCCGTCCAGTCGGCCCTTCGAGATGTCGCGCGGCTTCCGGATGTTCGTCGAGTAAGGCAGCATCGAATACTCAGCGGTCAGCCAGCCGCCGGGCACGCCTTGTTCCTTCATCCAACGCGGGACGCCGTCCTCGATCATGACGGCGCAGATAACGCGCGTGTTTCCCATCGCTACGAGGACTGACCCTGTAGCGTGCGGCGCGACGCCGACTTCGAAGCTGACCGGGCGGATTTGGTCCGGCGTGCGACCATCAAAGCGTGGCATCGCGCATCGTAACCGCCGCACGAAACTGCGCGAACGAAATCAGCCGTTGTTTGTCCGAAATGTCCGCTCGAGCTGCTGCGCGCTGATGTTCTCGATAGCCTTTTGCGAACGCTGCGCGGCCGCGTTGTTCACGAGAATGTCCAACCTGCCGAGCTCGGAGACGGTGCGCTCGACCATCTGTGTGCAAAAGCTTCATCGCGGATGTCGCCTGGAATGGTAATGCACTCGCGTTTGTGCTCCTCGACGAGGCGCGCGTCTCTTCGGCATCCTTATGCTCGCTCAGATAGCGGATCGCGATGTCCGCGCCTTTTTTGGCGAACATCGTTGCTACCACGTCCGATGCCGCTATGGCCGCCGGTGATCAGCGCGCCTTGTTCTTGAGCTTGCCGCTTCGAGCTAATGCGGGTCGTTCGTCTCATGTCGAGGCGACACCTCATGCTCGCGTCCGGGCTGCTGGCTTTGCGTATGTGCCGGAAAGCCTTGCTGTTTTTGGCAGACGTAAGGAGGTCAGGAGACGCTTATTGCGTGGCTGTTCGGAGCGCCGTGCTGCGGTCGATCTGGCGACTCGCCAGCCGCGACTGGCAGCAGTCGGGCGCAAACTTGAATGCACGTGTCGAGCAACATTCACGCAAGCGACACAAAAAGGACGTCTACGTGATTTGACGAATCGTCCTGGATCAATACTTTTGCTCCTCGCTGCCAGACCCGCTCGCCTCATTCGGAGTGCTGAATCGGCAGGCGCCGCAGAAAACTAAAAGTTTTTTGCGAAATGTGAGTTGACGGTTTTGTCAGCTTGTATATTGTCGAAATCCCGCCAGAAACGGGCCTCCCAAAGGCGAAAGCTTCAGGAGTGGGTTCTTCGATATTTTGGGACTGCAAATTGAAGCTCAATTTTGTCCCGGCATTGATGATCGGAAACGAGATTCACCGTCGGAAGGCAGAGTTGGGTTTTTTTGTCGCCTGAAGTATCGCAGACCGCTGGTTCTTTGACATCTACATACAGGGTAGTAAAACAACTTTTAAGAGCTGAGTCTGAAAATATCGACCGGGAAGGTAAGATGTCCCGGTCTGACGAGTTTCAGTTATCAAAAAGATCTGTGATCCCCGTGCCTTAAGCAGCACGGAATAAGGACACAACAGATTGATCAAGCTACAAAGAGCACATAATGGATGCCTTGGTGCCAATAGGCGATGAAGGACGTGGCTAACTGCGATAAGCTTCGGAGAGCGGTAAACACGCTGTGACCCGGAGAT
>JALYXP010000131.1 GCA_030947045.1 Verrucomicrobiota bacterium
GGTAACAACTCAGCCGCAATTTACAACTTCCCGCGCTCGATCGTGAATCATTCGCCATAAGTCGTGTTCCGGCGGGAGGTGCCTAAGCCACACTGCGAGTTCCCCTTTCACCTCTTCTCCAAGTAGGCCAAACTTCCCGTCCAAATGGCGAACGCGGCCCGCAACCCAGGCGACGAGGTCGTCGAGGTCCTCCCGACGAATCCCGTCGTCGTCGTTCAAGGGATCGGTCAGATCGGTCGCGGTGTCCTCGCCGAGATCGGCGGGATGTTCTGGTTCATCATCAACACCTTTACGGAGACGTTTGATAATGTGCGGCGCGGTCGGGTACCATTCCGCGCGTCTAGTTTTTTCCGCCAAACAGAACGCGCCGGTGTCGGCTCAGTGCCGCTGGTGGCGATGGTCTCTTTCTTTCTCGGCCTGACGATGGCGCTTCTGACCGGCTACCAGCTGCAACGTTTCGGCACCGAGCGGCTCGTGCCCGGGCTCGTCGCAATCGCGTTCACGCGCGAGCTCGGTCCGCTGCTTACCGGCATCATGCTCGCAGCCCGCGTCGGCGCAGCGTTCACCGCGGAGCTCGGCACGATGCAAGTCTCAGAAGAGGTGGAAGCAGTCGAGGCGATGGGCATTAGCCCGCTGCGTTTTCTGGTCGCGCCGCGCATGCTCGCGCTCATTTCGCTGATGCCTTGCCTCTCGATTATCTCCAGCGTCGCGGCGATTTTCGCGACCAGCCTGATCTCGCGAGCCTACTTCAATATCGCGTTCGTCTACTTCAACGATCTTGTCATCCACAGCCTCCTGATCCGCGACATCGTGACCGGCGTGGCGAAGAGTTTCCTCTTCGGGTTGCTGATCGGCGCGATTGCCTGCTATCGCGGCTTGAACGTCGAAGGCGGAGCTGCCGGCGTCGGCACCTCGACCACCTCCAGCGTGGTCACCGCGATTACCGCGGTGATCGGTTTCGATACCGTCTTCAACGTCGTTTACGTCGTCTTTTTCCCGTGAGCGCACAGGACTCAGCCATCGTGGAGCTGCGCAATGTGCGGCTTCAGTTCGACGACAAAGTCGTGCTCGACGACGTCTCGTTAGCCGTGCAGCCACAGGAACGTCTCGTCGTGATGGGGCAGAGCGGCAGCGGCAAAAGCACGATCCTGCGGCTCGTCCTCGGGATCTTGCGGCCGACGTCGGGGTCCATCTTCTTCAAGCAGTTCGAAGTGTCGCGCCTGCGCCGACGGAAGCTGCAGCAGATCCGCACCAGGATCGGCATGGTCTACCAATACTCCGCGCTTCTCAGCTCGCGGAACGTGCGCGATAACATCGCCCTGCCGCTCGAGGAACTCAGCGACAAGAGCCGCGCGGAAATCGACAAAATCGTCGACGAAAAACTGGAGATGGTCGGCATGGCGAACGTCAAAGACCGGATGCCATCCGAACTCAGCGGCGGAATGCGGAAACGGATCAGCCTTGCGCGTGCGCTGGTCATGGAACCTGAGCTGATCCTGTTCGATGAACCATCGGCGGGTCTCGACCCGGTCATCAGTTCTGTGATCGACGAACTAATCATCAGCCTTTCCGAGCAATCGAAAGTGACGTCGATCATCGTGACGCATGAGATGGACAGCGCCTTCCGGATTGGCACGAAGATGGCGATGCTCTACAAAGGCACGATCATCGAGGTCGGCACACCGGATGAGTTCAAGCAGTCATCGAACCCCGTCGTCGCGCAATTTCTGAGCGGCAGCACGGAGGGGCCGATTCTAGAAGGGAGCCAAGATGCAATTGCGACGAAATGAAATTCTGACCGGGCTACTCGTGCTCGTCACGGTAGCGGTGCTGACCGGGGTGCTGATTCTGCTTGGCGCACCGGGTTTGTTTAAACCGCTGGTGACCTACCACATCTATTTGGATAACGCCGCGGGAATCAAACTCGGAGCCCCCGTCCTGCTTGCCGGCCGCAAGATCGGCCAGGTGGAAAGTTTGCATTCCCCTGTCTCGCGCGCGGACGCGGCCGCGGCGGAGACTGCGGCGAACGCAATCCGCCAGCCGAGTCCCGGACCGACGCCCGAAGGCGAAGCGCCGAAACCCAAATATGAGGCTCGGGTCGACGTGCGGGTCGACAAAGACGCGCAGGTTTTCAAGGACGCCCGCGCACGGCTGGTCACGCTCGGTCTCCTTGGCGAAACGGCTATCGACATTACCCAGGGCAATGAGTCTTCCGGACGCGCACAGGACGGCGAGAACTTCGCGGGCGAACGCGTGCCCGATTTCGGCGAAGCGATTGCGAAGATGATCGATATCATTCAGCCGGTCGCGAAAGAGGCGACCAGCACATTGAAAGAGCTACAGAACACCGCGCAGAACCTAAGCAAAATCACCGACGAGAATTCGCAGCTCAATATGGCGCTCGCGCAGATGCGGACGTTCGCCGAAAACCTCACGAGCATGACCGCGAGCGACAGTCCATTGCAGCTCGCGCTCAAGAACGTCGAGACGATTAGCGGAAATTTAAACAAGGTGAGCACCGACATCACCGCGAACAACAACATCCCGATTACGCTGCAGAACTTTCGCGAGTCATCCGAGAAGCTGAAGTCGGCGATCAATTCGATCGGTCCGGACCTGAAAGCGACCGGCACGAACGTGAAGGAACTCACGCAAACTGTGAAGACTCAGCCGTGGCGCTTGATCTGGCCGAGCACAAAGAAATACCCGAACGAAGAGGCGGCGGCACGTGACACGATCACGGTCCGAAAATCAGCGCGTGGATCCCGGAGCGAGCCTTCGCCGACACCTGCGCGTCGTGGGGTTCTCTATCCGGGCGGCTGACGGGAGCGCGGCTACGCTTTCGCGGCCGCAGCGAGACGCTGTTGCAGGAACTTCATTACCGCGGTCTCGACCGAGCGAAGGTCCGGAAGGTTTTGTTCCAGGGCCGCATCTGCTTTTCGCTTTAGACCTTCGATCGTTTCGCCGCTGAGATAAGTCTCCAGCACGACCGGATGCACATAGCATTTCCGGCAGACTGTCGGCGTATTTCCGAGAATTTTTGCCACCGCGGTAATAGCCGCTTTCACGTTTTTCTTCGCTTGCGTCTTATTGTCGAACGCTTCGACCGCATCCAATGCGACTGCGGCGAGTACCGTGCCCGCCCAGGTCCGGAAGTCCTTTGCGGTAAATTCCTCTCCGGTGATCTCGCGCAAATAGTCGTTCACGTCCTGCGACTTGATGTCCTGCGCTTCGCCATTCTCCGCCACGAAGCCAAACAGTTCCTGGCCAGGGAGGTCCTGCACCTTTTTCACGATGCGCGCGAGCCGGCGATCAGCGACCGCGATCTGATGTTCGACACCACTTTTGCCGCGGAAGTTGAACTGCACTTTCGCGCCTTTTACCGCGACGTGCTTGTTCCGCATCGTCGTTAGGCCGTACGACTTGTTCGTGCGCGCGTACTCTTCGTTACCGACACGAATGAACGTGCGCTCCATGATCGACACGATCGTCGCCAGCACCTTGTTCTTCGGTAATCCCGGCAACGCGAGATCTGCTTCGACGCGCTCGCGAATCTTCGGCAAGGCCGCGCCGAAAACTAGCATCCGATCGTATTTCGTTTCGTCGCGCGCTTCCCGCCATTTTTCGTGATAACGATATTGCTTCCGGCCGCGCGCATCCCGCCCGGTCGCCTGCAGGTGTCCGTTCGCAGTCGGACAAATCCAGACGTCGGCGTAGGCAGGCGGGACGGCGAGGCGTCGGATTCTCAGTAACCGCGCTTCATCCGTGATCGGTTTGCCGTGCGTATCGTAATACTCGAAGTCATCGCCCTTCCGCTTGCGCGTATAGCCGGGTTGATCATCGCTCACGTAGCGAAGGCCGGCCTCTTTCGCCGCCTCTTCCGGCTCTGTGACAATGTCGAGTTCGTCGAGCGACGTGGGCGCTTTCGGCGGCGCAATAGTAGTAGCTGGCACGTAACCAAATACGTGCGAACCGGTCAGGCAGGCTGCAATTGATTCAGCTCCACGAGCGCGCAGCAACGCACTCGCGACGGAGGACCTCCGTCATCTCGACCGCCGGAGAATAGCTGAGGAATCCCGCGAGCGACAACGCGGAGGCTGCGGCGATAACATTTGGGGAGCGCACGCTTGCAGCGTGCTGGCGAGTTTGTCCCAAAGTCGCGAACTTTTTCGGTTGGTCGTCGCAGAAGCACCGGAACGAAAGTTCGTCACCGCAGAATGCGGTGACCAGCACGCTGCAAGCGTGCGCTCCCCGGACGTTATTGCCACGTGGGCGCCCCATCGGGCCGCCCGTTAGCTAAGCGCCGTAGCTCTTTGTGAACTTCTTGCGCGACTCGCTTTCGGGGGATGGCGTTTCCACCGTCGGCTCGGTTGGTGCCGCGGGCTGCGCAGTAGCCGGTGTTTCGCTGATTGGCTCGGGCTCCCGTTCCACGGCCGCTGACGATGACGAGGACTGTGCCCCGCCTCCCTGTGAAACCTCCACAAACGCCATCTGCAGATTCGCGAGCGTATTCTTCAGGACGGTCGACTCTTCGTTGCTCAGATTCCCGCGCGTCTTCTCCTGAATCATCGCCAGCTGGTCGATGAACATCTTGGCAAGGTCGAGGTTCACTTCGCCTTCGCCGGTTTGCGGGTTCGGAATTTGACCAAGAAACAAGGAGGCATTCTGCGCCTGCATCATTACGAATTCGATGAACCGTTGCGCGAGCGCGCCTGATTGAGTGGATGTTTGAACTTCAGCCATGGCTATTTCTTCTTCTTCGCTGCGCCGGGTTGCTTCGCTGCTACTGGTGTGGTGGCAGGTCGGACGGTCGCGAGCACATAAGGTTGTCCGCGGAAATATCTCGCCGCCACTATTTTCACTTCGTCCAGCGTGACGGCTTCGATCTCGCGTTCGAGTGATTTGTAGTGATCAAACCCGAGGCCGTAGAGCTCATCCAGAGCGGTCATGTAGCCTAAAGAGTCGTTGCTCTGGTTCGAAATCTGTTGCTGCCCGATCAGCTTCTTTTTGGCGCGGGTCAGCTCTTCGGCAGTGAGTCCTTCGGTCGCGAGCTTGTTGATCTCGTCGAGCAACGCCGTTTTCACCGGCACGAGCTTTTGCGGGTCGGTGCCGAGATAAAACATGAACATCCCGGGGACCAAACCTTGGAGCTGATTCGAGCCGACGTAATACGCGAGCCCCATCTGCTCGCGGATGCGGACGAAGAAGCGCGAGCCGAGATCACTGCTCGCTTCATCGATCAGCTCGAGCGCATAACGATCCTTACTGAACATGTCGACGCCGCGATAGCCGACCATCAACACGCCTTGCGCTTTTTCCTTCAGGCTCTCGACTTCGATCGTCCTCGGGATCGCGCTGCTCGGCGGCACATTCGCAAGCGCGAGTTCGCCGGGTCTCATCGACGCCAGCGTTTGCTCAAACAGCTCCTTCACTTCAGCTGCTTTGACGTTGCCGAAAACGGAGATGACCCCATTCTTCGCCACAAGATACTGATCGCGAAACGCGACTAGATCTTTCCGCTCCAGCTTCGCCACTGACTCTGTCGAACCTCGGCTGCGGAGCGCGTAAGGGTGATCGCGAAAAAGCGCCTCGCGCAGAATGTTTCGGGCAACGGTCGTGAGCTGTTCCTCGTCATCTTTGATGCCGGCGAGCTGCACCTCTTTCTCGCGCGCGACGGCAGGCTCCGGCAGCGTCGCGTTCAGCAACACGTCAGAGAGCAAATCCGCGCCGAGCTTCAGGTCCGGCTCGGTCACGTCGAGCGTGATGCTGAAGCTGTTGTTGCCCGAGTCGCTGCCGATGTTCCCGCCGACCGCTTCGATCGTGTCGGCGATCTGCTCGGCGCTGCGCGTCGTCGTCCCCTTCAACAGCGTCTTCGCCATCAGTTGCGTGATGCCGTTGGTCTGCGGTGTTTCCGCAAGCAAGCCGCCGCGGAAAACGGCCGCCATCGAGATCAGCGGCAACCGCGGATCTTCGCGCACGAGCAGGCGCAAGCCGTTCGAGAGTTCGATCTTCTGAATCTCGCCGGCGGCGACCGGTGTTACGGCTTCCGAGCGCGCAGCGAGTGATCCTTTCGGGTTCAGCGAAACGATCGTAAGATTCTCATCCGTCAGATATTTTTGGGCGACGCGCTGCACATCTTCGAGCGTCACTTTCTGGATCGCGTCGAGATAGTCGCGGCTGAAATTCAGGTTCCGGGTGAGAAACCAATTCGAGCCGATATCGGAAGCCTGGCCACGCATCGTCGTGAGGCTGCCGAGCTGATGACTCAGCACGATTTTCTTCGACTTAATCAGCTCATCCGGCGTCACGCGCGCCTGCTTGATTTCGGCCACAATCTCCAAAATCAGCTGCTGCGTCGCTACGCGTTTTGCAGGCTCGGTTGTGGCATCGATCCCGAGCATGCCCGGTTCTCCCGGCGTGTAGGAGAACGCGGAGACTCCAAATGCCAATCCGGC
>JALYXP010000138.1 GCA_030947045.1 Verrucomicrobiota bacterium
ACCTTCCGCTGCACCAGCTCCGACGATGGTGTGCAGCTCATCGATGAACAAGATGATCTCGCCTTGCGAATCCGTTACTTCTTTCAGGAACGCCTTCAGCCGATCCTCGAATTCCCCTCGGAACTTCGCGCCCGCGACCATCGAGCCAATATCCATCGCGATCAGTTTCTTTCGCTTCAGGGATTCCGGCACATCGCCGCTGATGATGCAGCGCGCGAGACCTTCCACGATCGCCGTTTTACCGACACCCGGTTCGCCGATCAGAACCGGATTATTCTTCGTGCGCCGGGATAACACCTGCATCACGCGGCGGATCTCATCGTCACGTCCGATCACCGGATCGATCTTTCCCTTCCGCGCTTGCTCCGTCAGATCGCGGCCATATTTCTCGAGCGTCTGATATTTGCCTTCCGGGTTCTGATCGGTCACGCGCTGCGAGCCCCGCACCTGTTGGAGCGCCTGCATCAGTTTGTCACGCGTTACGCCTAACGACTTCAGCGTTCGCGCCGCAGCGTTGTCCGAATCGCTTAGCGCGATCAGGTAATGCTCCGCGCTCAGGAATTCATCCTTCAGCTTCGCCATCTCGCGCTCGGCGAAGTCGATCGTCGCCCGCAGCTCGTTGCTGATCCGGAGATCCGCGCTTCCGTGAATTGACGGGCGACGTTTAAGCTCCTGCTCCAATCGCTCGCGCAGCGTATTCGCGGCGACTCCGACCTTCTCGAGCAGCGGTCGAGTAACGCCGTCGGCTTGATCGAGCAGCGCTGTTAAGAAATGCTCGTTCGAGATTTCGGCGTGGTTGTGCTGACCGACAACGTCATGCGCCGCCTGCAGCGCTTCCTGCATTTTCTGGGTAAATTTGTCGGGTCGCATAGCGGTTTTCGTCACAGACAATTCGCACCTGCCCGGCGTTCAAGTCGCCTGTGGATCGCGCTATTCGATCTCGCCCGTGTCGCCTTTCCCGGCTTTTTGGCCGCGCAACTTCGCCTGGATAAAGAGATCGATGTCGCCGTCCATGACCGCCTGCACGTTACTCGTTTCGGCGCCTGTGCGGTGATCTTTCACCATCTGATACGGCTGGAATACATACGACCGAATCTGGCTACCCCACGCCACATCGCCCTTTTCGCCGTACTGCCGATCGATCTCGGCGCGCTTCTTGTCCTGCTCCATTTCGTAGAGCTTTGCTTTCAACATTTTCATCGCGAGCTCGCGATTCCGCCCCTGGCTGCGCTCCGCCTGACAGGCAACGACGATACCCGTCGGCTTGTGCACGATGCGAACTGCGGTCTCCACTTTATTCACGTTCTGCCCGCCTTTGCCGCCTGCGCGGTAGGTGCCAACATCGATATCTGCCACATTGACTTCGATCGGTGCCGAGTCTGCGATCTCCGGAACGACATCGACGCTCGCGAACGAGGTGTGCCGGCGTTTGTTCGAATCAAACGGCGAGATTCGCACCAAACGGTGAACGCCGCGCTCGGTGCTCAGATAACCGTAAGCGTATTCGCCGCTCACGAGAAACGTCGCCGATTTGATCCCGACTTCTTCGCCGGTTTGAATGTCGATCGTTTGCGACTGGAATCCGCTCCGCTCGATCCAGCGTCCATACATGCGCAAAAGCATGTCAGCCCAATCGCAGGACTCCGTGCCGCCCGCGCCCGAGTGAATCGTGACGAACGCATTCGATCGGTCGTTAGGGCCGGACAGGAATTGACGCAGCTCGAACTCCTCGAGTTTGCGGAGCAGGCGCGCATGCTCCGCCGCGATCTCGGCGTCGGCGCTTGCACGCTGCGCGGGGTCTTCTTCCTCTGCAGCGAGTTGCTGGAGCGCCTCGAAGTCATCCGTCTGCCGCTCGAGTTCGCGGAACGGGTTGATCAACCCGCGCACCCGCGAGACCTCCTCGACATCGACCTGCGCACGCTCGCGGTTCGACCAGAAATCCGCGGCGGCCATCCGCTCCTCGAGAACCGTTAGCTGGTCCTGAAGCTTGGCGACGTCAAAGAAACCTCCGCAGTTCGCTGACGCGCGACTTCAATTCCTCAGCGCTGATTTCCTGCACTTCCGTAGCCATGTCGGAAAATTTAGCGCGCCGCGTTGCGCACGCCAGCGCGTTGTCGCGACGGCGACTACTTTCGCGTGGTCCCGCGCGGCTGATCGATGCGGAAGACGGTTTCGCCTTCCTTCATCAGATCAAGACGATCACGAGCGATCGTCTCGAGATAACCGGGATCCGTCTTCAGCAAATTCACTTCACGTGTTTGCCGCGCGAGCACCATCTTCTGCTCGGTGACCTGACCCTGCAGGGTGCCGATCTCCGCGCGACTCTGCTTCAGTTTCTTGTACTGCGGGACGAACAGACTGACGATGACGAGCAAGCACGCGAGCACGAGCAACGCGCGCAGAATGCGGTTGAGCTGCTGCCAGATGGAGGCTTCGCGACGGGCCCGAAAATCGCCGTAGCCGGGGTGATCCACTAGCGCATCTTACCGCCGTAGACGGCATTGTCACCAAGTTCCTCCGCAATCCGGAGAAGTTGGTTGTATTTCGCCACACGATCGGTCCGGCAAAGTGAGCCGGTTTTGATTTGGCCTGCGTTTGTCGCCACCGCGATGTCGGCGATCGTGGTGTCTTCCGTCTCGCCGGACCGATGACTGATCACAGCAGTGTAGTTGTTCTGCGTCGCCAGCCGGATGGTGTCGAATGTCTCGGTGAGTGTGCCGATCTGGTTCACTTTCACGAGGATCGAGTTCGCCACGCCCTGATCGATGCCCCTCTGCAGGAACTCGACGTTCGTAACGAAGAGGTCGTCGCCGACGAGCTGGATCTTGTCGCCAAGCCGGTCGGTCAACTTCTTCCAACCAGCCCAATCGTTCTCCGCACAACCATCCTCGATCGAGATGATCGGGAACTGTTTCGAGAGAGATTCGTAAAGATCGATCAACTCTTCCGCCGTTCTCCGTGAACCATCAGATTTCTTGAAGACGTACGCACCGGTTTCCTTGTCGTAAAACTCCGACGCGGCCGCATCGAGCGCGATAAAGATCTGCTCGCCAAGTTTGTAGCCCGCCTTTTCCACGGCGGTTGCGATCGACTCGAGCGCGTCTTCGGCGGAACTCAATTTTGGCGCGAAACCGCCTTCGTCACCGATCGCAGTCGAGAGGCCGCGGCTCTTCAAAACTGCTTTCAAAGCGTGGAAAACCTCGGTGCCGAAACGAAGCGCCTCGCCAAATGTCGGCGCGCCTTTTGGCATAATCATGAACTCCTGAAAATCGATCGGCGCATCGGAGTGCGCGCCACCGTTGAGGATGTTCATCATCGGCACCGGCAGCGTGTTCGCCCTCGGTCCGCCGAGATAACGAAAGAGCGAGACACCAGAAAATGCGGCGGCCGCATGTGCGTTCGCGAGCGAGACGCCGAGCAGCGCATTGGCGCCGAGGTTCTTCTTATTTTTGCTGCCGTCGAGTTCGATCAGCTTGCGATCAACCGCCTCCTGATCGAGCGCATCCGCGCCGCTCATTGCTTGAGCGATCGTCTCGTTGATTGCGCGAACGGCGTTACGCACGCCTTTGCCGCCGTAACGGTCTTTATCACCGTCGCGCAGCTCCCACGCTTCGTGTTCACCCGTACTCGCTCCGCTCGGAACCGCCGCACGCCCAAACGCGCCGCCTTCCAGATAGACATCGACTTCTACGGTAGGATTGCCGCGCGAATCGAGAATCTCGCGCCCGATGATTTTGCGGATGGAAGTCTTTGCCATATCGAATGGCGCTGACGGTTGCGCGACGCCGTTCCGATGTCGAGCATGAACGCGCGGGGATACGTGTTTGCCGACTGGCGACAGAGACATTCCCGTTGGCATTCACGTCAAACGGCAGATAGTCTCGCCGGGATGTTTTTACGCGTGTGGACCGTCGCAATTTCGTCGCTTCTCGTGGTAGCGACGACGCAGGCGGCTGATCCGGCGCCGCTGACCGCCGAACAGATGGCCGCGGCAATTCGCACCGACACCATCACGATCCCTACACCGGGTGAGTTATTCGCGGCGTTAGCGAAACCGGGCAAGCCAAACTGGGTGGCGCAATATCGCGAGCCGATTCCCACAACCTATCAAAACCGCGCGCAAATCGCGCTGAACCTCGGCGGGTTAATCGCGGACGGCTTCATCGCGGTCGAAGCTCAAGACACGCAGCAGGTAAAGAACATCGGCACCGACATCATCAAGCTCGCGAAGGCGCTCGGCGTGAGTGAGAACGTCCTCGGCCGCGGCAAAAGCATCAACGAATTTGCTGAGAACAACGAGTGGGACGCGCTCAAGGAAGAGCTCGAAGCCACGCAGAACGAGGTGAAAACCTCAATGCAATCGAATCGCGATCAGGATTTCGTGATCCTCGTAAGCCTCGGCGGCTGGGTGCGTGGGACGCAGGTCGTGAGCGGCTCGATCTTGAAAGATTACAATCCGGAAATTGGTAAAGTGCTCCGGCAACCAGCGTTGGTTAGTTTTATGCAGGCGAAGGTGAAGGACATCGCGCCGGAGCTGCAGCAGGAGCCGTTGGTGCAGGCCGTGAACGCCCAGCTCGTGGATATTCAGAAGCTCGTCTCTTTTCCAAACGGTGGCACTCCGAGTGCTGAAGAAGTAGGGAAGCTGAACGCAGCGGTCACCAAACTAATGGAATCGATCCAGAGCAAGACGGACGGAAAATGAAGCGGCGAATTCTTTCGTTGTTAGTCATCGTCCTCCTGCTGAGTTCTGCGCGAGCCGAGGAAGCCGATAAGCAGGTCGACGCGCGCAAAGGCGCCCTCGCCCTCGCCGGCGCGTTTTCGAACGACGGCTTCAAAATCCGCGATGGCCATTGGGCCGGCGACGTGAAGTCCGGTGACCGCGCGCTCGTGGCGGTGAACCTCTACGCGGGAAATCAGTATTGGTTCTCCGTCGCGACCGACGACAAGAGCGCGAAGATCGGGGTTCGCCTCTACGACGAGACCGGCAAGCCTCTGCCGGTCGAAGATTACCAAGGCGAAGCAACCGCTGCGGCCGGCTACTCGCCGGCGGTCAGTGGCCAATATTTTGTTTCGATTGCGCCTACTGAAGGCGGCACCGGCACTTATTGCCTCGTCTATTCCTACAAATGAAACGCACCTCGTTTTTCGCCGCCGCCGCGCTCTTCCTTTGCGCCGCCGCTTTCACGCCCGGCTGCCAAAGCGGTGCCGTCCTCGCTAAAGTAAAGAACCGGCTCACCACGCCGGATGGCGGGCAGGTCTACGTCGTCGCGACGGAGAAGACTTCGTTCTACCGCTACGGCCCCCAGCAGGGAAATGGTCCTGATTCCGAGTTGGCGAAGGACACGCTTGTCAAGTTAATCCGGAACTCATTTGGCTACTCGAAAGTGCAGGTCGCGTCGACCGGTCAGCAAGGCTTCGTCGCGAGCGAAGACATCATGCGCGCGACACCGACGTTGATCGCATCGCTCACGAAACCGCCGGAAGTGATCGCCGACACCACAACGACGACGGGAACGACATCGCCGGTTTCGACAGTCGAGAATATCGACGTGCGTTCCAGCGACGCGAGCTTCGTGCCTCCACCGGAAGCGCTGCCGCCGCCCGATCTTCCTCCGCCGAGTGCGGAGCCGACGCCACAATAAGGCGACCGCAGCTGCAATCTGCTCGGCAGTCGCCGGTCAGGCTGATTATGTTGCCGCATGGGTTCGACGCAGGTGTTCTATGCCGGAAATGTGCAGGGCGTAGGCTTCCGCTACACGGTCAAACAGCTCGCGAAAGGCTTCGATGTTACCGGCTGGGTGCGGAATCTTCGGGATGGCCGCGTGGAGCTTCGCGCGACTGGCGCGGCTGACGAACTGGCGTCGTTCATTGAAGCAATCGGACAAAGCGAACTGCGCGCGCACATCAAACAGCAGACGGAACATCCGATGACGGAAGAACCGAACGCGCGCGGATTCGAGATTCGGCATGAGTGAGGCGGCGGTGGTCGTCAGCGGCCTAACGAAGACATTTCCGGTCCCATTCCAGCGCCGCACCGTCGTCGCGGTGCAGGAACTCGATCTGCGCGTTGCTGCTGGCCAGGTCTACGGTCTCCTCGGGCCGAATGGCTCGGGCAAAAGCACAACGTTGAAAGTAATTCTCGGCCTCGTCGCGCCTACTCGCGGGAAAGCGCAGATCTTCGGGCGTGACAGCAGTCGGGTCGCGAGCCGTGAGGCGGTCGGCTTCCTGCCCGAGAGTCCCTACTTCTATAAATACCTGACCGCCGCTGAGACGCTGCGGTTTTACGGGAAACTCTGCGGAATGCATGGCGCGAAGCTGACGAAGCGGATCGCTGAGTTGCTCGAACTCGTCCGCTTAACCGACGCACGCGATCGGCGGCTGCGCGGTTTTTCGAAAGGCATGCTGCAACGCATCGGCCTCGCGCAAGCATTGATCCACGAGCCGCAGCTCGTGGTGCTCGACGAGCCAACTGCCGGCGTTGATCCGGCGGGATCACGCGAGATTCGCGACCTTATCCTCGATCTGAAACGTCGCGGGACAACGGTGTTGTTGTCGTCGCACTTGCTCGGTCAGGTGCAGGAAGTCTGCGATCGCGTCGGCATTTTGGCGAACGGCGTGCTGGTGCGCGAAGGAACGATGACTGAGCTGCTCGGCGTGCAGAACCAGACGGCGTTGGTTTTGGAGAATGCAGCGCCCGAGTTGCTGCGCGAAATCGAAAATCTGGCAACAAATTCAGGTGCGCGTGTGATCGAGCAGGGCACGCCGCAGACCACGCTCGAACAGCTCTTCCTCGAAGCCACCGGCGAGGAGCCGAGAAGACCACGATGAGGTTCTCGCTCCGGCGCATCGCCGCCATCACTTCGACAACGCTCACGGAACTGATCCGGCTGAAAGTCTTCTACGCGTTAATGCTGTTCGCGTTGCTGCTCATTGGGAGTTCAGCCTTCATGGCGCGGCTCAGCTTTCAGCAGGAACTTCAGGTGCTGAAAGATATTTCGTTAGGCGCGATGAGCATCTTCACTTCGCTGCTCGCGATCATGGCGACTGCGCGCATGCTGCCGCAGGATCTCGAAGAACGAACGATCTACACGATCCTCGCAAAACCGGTCCCGCGTTTCGAATATCTGATCGGCAAGCTGGGTGGCGCGCTGCTCTTGTTGCTCATCAGCACGGTGGCGATGGCGGTCGTTTTCGCCACTGTCCTGTTGGTGCGCGAACAGAGCGCACT
>JALYXP010000149.1 GCA_030947045.1 Verrucomicrobiota bacterium
TTAACGCGATTACGAACCAGAAACCGGTCCCTTCGCTAAAGAGTCGGCGCGCGAAATAGTAAAGCAGCAGGCTCGTGCCGGCTCCGAGAATGGGGCTCCAAAAACGGACCCCGAATTCGTTCGCGCCAAAGACTGACGTGCTCGACCAGATCGCGAAGGCGACACCCGGGCCTTTGCTAAAATAGGCGGGCGCGAGGCGTTCCGACCACATCCAGTAATGCGCTTCGTCGAATGACAGATCGGTCGTGCCGATGAGCGTGAGCCGGATGCCCGTGAGCGCCAGCAGAAAGAGCCAGACTGCGCGTGTGGTGCTCAAAGCGCAGGAGCCCCAAGCAGCCGTGGATGGCGCTCGAACAGAGCTGGCGCCCAGCGTGGCGCGGCTTTCCGCCAGAGTATCTCGAACAACGCAATCAAGAGCAGCGCTTCGCCTGCGGCCATAAAGGTTGTCGCGATTACATCGCTCGGCCAGTGGGCTCCGAGATAAATCCGCGAGTAACCAACCGCGCCGGCGACGACAAAAAATAACCAACCCCAGCGCCGGAAAAAGAGCAGTCCGCACATCGCGATCACGACGTTGTCGGCCATGTGGCCGGACGGAAACGAAGCGCCCGAATTCGAGCGATCACTCTCATCGGAATAGTGCACGCGCGGCTTTTTCCAGAGCGTGAGAAATTTCGGCCGTGCCTTTTGGAGTTCCACCATCCGCACACTCTGGGCCTGTTTCGGGCGCAGCCGCCCAACCGCAGATTTTAAAATCGGCACCACCAGCGTGTCGGAGACCGCCAACGCGAACAGCACGCATAAAACGAACGCGCGCCCCTTGAATCCCCGAAAGATTAGCGCATACAGCACGACGAGGACGAGCAGCGGCTTCCAAATTTCGACATCGCTGATCGCGGCCATGAACAAGTCGAGCGGCCGGCTCGTCCATCGCTCGTTAATAAGATGAAAAATCGCCTGATCCATCACGCCGCCGCTGCCGCCAGCCGGGGCGGCCACGTTACGAAGCAACCCCGCGCGAGACAAGCGATTAAGCGGCTGCAAGCGACGCGGAGAGTTCTCGCCTGCGCGGTCGTTAGCCTACTGCTGGCGATGGTCGCAAAAGCGTCCGCCGCGCCGTCGGCGAAAGAAATCCTCACCTCCGCGCGGCTGCAGCAGGCGCACCAAGATGCAGATCTGCAGGGACAACTACGCGACAACGGGCGCATCGTTCCCTTTCGCCTTACGCAATCGGGCGGCGTCATCCGGTACAGCTTCACGAATCCGGATGAGTCGTTGCAGCTGCGGCTTGGCGCGGCTGACTCACAACTCGAGGAAATCAGCCGCGAAGGCGTCGACAAGATTTCCGGCTCGGAGTTCTCGCAGAATGTGCGTGGCACACCCGTAACGTTCGAGGATCTCGCGTTGAAGTTCCTTTATTGGCCGAATGCAAAAGTGATCGGCGACGACTACATCAACACGCGCCGCGTCTGGAAAATCGAGCTCACGCCCGGCGGCCAAGCATCGCAATACTCGCGCATGTTCGTTTGGACGGAGCAGCAGAGCGGCGCGCTCATGCGGATGGAGGGTTTCGACCGGAACGGCAAGCTGGCAAAGCGGTTCGAAGTCGTGTCAGTGCAGAACATCGATGGGCACCTCTTCCTAAAACAGATGCGGATCGAGGCGATGCAACCCGACACCGGCAAGGTGCAATCGCGCACCTACCTCGAGATCAAGAAGTAGTCGGCGGTAACGGTGGCGCTCGCGGGGCGGGTGTTCTACAATTTTACTCGATGAACCGATTTTTGATCGCGGCCGGTGCGCTTCTCATTCTTAGCTCAGTTGCTTCGGCGCAGAACAAACCGGTCGTTAAAAGTCAGATCGCCGCCTACGAACAATTCCAAGGAGCACCGGCGCGTTCGATCCAACTGATGGACTACTTCGCCGATCCGGACGGTTCCACCGCGGTGCGGATGGATACCGTTCTCGGTACGATGAACATCGTGTTATACGGCGATCAAAAGCCGATCACGGTCGCGAACTTTCTGCGCTACGTGAATGAAGGCCGCTATTTCACGACGGACACGGCGACGGGCCAGCTCGCATCCAGTTTCATCCACCGCTCAGTACCGGGCTTTGTCATTCAGGGTGGCGGTTTTATTGGGACGACGGATCCGTCTGATTCCACTCACACTAGGCTGCTGCCGACACAGGTTGGCGCGTTGCCGCCGATTCAGAACGAGCCAGGTATCTCGAATACCCGCGGCACAATCGCGATGGCTAAAATAGCTGAACAACGCGACTCCAGCGGGAACATCGTCCCCGGCACAGGAGCGAACAGCGCCACGAGTCAATGGTTCATCAACCTGGCCGACAACTCCGCAAACCTCGATGCCCAGAACGGCGGTTTCACGGCGTTTGGCAGGGTTGCTGGCACGGGAATGTCAGTTGCGGATGGTATAGCGGCGCTGCCCAAAGTGAATGCTGGCTCGCCTTTCGACGCGCTGCCAGTCCGCAACTATACCTCGCCGAACCCAGTCAGGGTCGCCAACCTTGTCTCGATCCCCAGCGTCACGCAGATCTCGACGCTCAATTTCACAGCAACGAGCAGCAACACTTCGGTGGCAACAGTCGCTGTGAGCGGAACACGCTTGCTCGTTAGCGGTGTTGGTGTCGGTAGTTCGACGATTAGCGTGACGGCGACTGACCTCGATGGGTTGACCGTCTCGCAGAGCTTCACCGTTAACGTCGTCACTGCACCAGGTCGGCTCGTCAACGTCTCGACGCGCCTGCAAGTCGGCACGAATGAGAACGTCCTCATCGCCGGGTTTATTGTGCGCGGCGGAACTTCGAAGCGTCTGATCGTCCGCGGGATTGGACCTTCCAGCGGCGTCGGCGGCGCGCTCGCGAATCCTTCGCTCGAGTTGCACGACGGGAGCGGTGCCCTGATCGCTTCGAATGATAACTGGGGCGATAGCACTAATAAGCAAGAGATCGTCGACTCCGGGGTCGCGCC
>JALYXP010000158.1 GCA_030947045.1 Verrucomicrobiota bacterium
GGTGACGAAAGCGGTCGCGCCGCTGGCGATCGTGGCGGGATCGCCGGCGAAACAAATCGGGACGCGCGACGCGTCACTCGACTACTCGGTCGAGTATTGCCGGCTTTTTGCCTGACCTGATGCAAACGGTGCCGCTGCTTATCATCGCGCCGCGTTTGCCGCCGCGGGCGTGCGGGATTGGGACGTACGCATGGCAATTGAATCAACATTGGCCGACGAATGGCGCCGCAAATCGATTCCTCGTTTCTGCCGACGCGGGCGCGTCACGCGAGCACTTGCAGAGTGATTTCATTCATGATTTCCCGCCAGACGCGCGCGGCTTTGCCGATGCTTTGGAACAAAGCGGCGCCGCTGACGTTCTACTGCACTATGCGGGGCGGGCGTATCATCGCTTCGGTTTTCCACGATGGATGCCGCGTGCATTCGCTATCTGGCGCAATCGGAAAAGGTCGCGCCGTTTGCACATCATCTTTCACGAGTTGCCTGCCGATCTGCCACTAATTTCGAAGCAGGGAATCTTGCAGCGCCTTAGTTTTCCAGTCGCGCAGGCGTTGGCGGAACAGGCCGCCACAACGATGACGAACTCGGCGCATCACGCCGAGGTTCTCCGTCGTTGGAAGCTGCAGTCCGAGGTTGAGTGGATGCCCGTGCCTTCGAACATTCCGGCGCCGGCTGAACCGACGGAAAAACCGCAACGCGGTGAATTCGCGATCTTCGGGTTACCGTACACGAGACTGCAAACGCTGCGTGAATTTGGCGCTTCGATCTGCTCTTGGCGTACGTCTGGGCGGCTGACCCACCTGCATCTGATCGGCCCGCGCGACTTCAAGTTCTCGCCCCAAGCCGATGCGCTCGTCGCAGAGATATTACCGCCCGACGCGGTGACGCAGCACGGTGAACTACAGCCCGCAGAGGTGTCGCGCCGCTTGCAAGATGCCGAGTTTTGTCTGTCGAGCAGTAACGAGCTGACGTGGAGCAAGTCCGGCACGTTCATGGCCTACGCGGCTCACGGCTGTGCCGTCATTGTGCCGCAATCGTCCACGTCGGACCCACTGGCATTCACCATCGCGCCCGATGATGTCACGGCGATCACGGCGCAGGTGGCAGAAGCGAAGGCGGCGCAGCTTCGTCGATGGTATGGACAAAACGCCGACTGGGGCCTTATCGCGAGCCGCGTAGCGGCGATCGTGGGCCGCGAGAAAACGTGACCTCGCCCATCACCATCATATCGCCGGAGTTGCCTCCGATGTCGGGTGGCGTCGGTGATTACACGGAACAACTGATTCGCCACTGGCCACGTGGACAGGAATTCGAGTTCATCATCCCGAAACACTCCGCGCCCGCGCTGGCGATGCGCGATTCTCATAACGTGCACAAAGTGGCGGCCGATCGTCACGCGGTCGCGGCGCGCTTGCCGGAGGCGGGCGCGGTCTTGCTCCAATACAGCGCGTACGGTTTCAGCCACTACGGTTATCCGCGCTGGCTCGTCGATGCGTTGCTTGATTGGAAGAGGAAAAGGCGCGGACGCCTTTGCGTGATGTTTCACGAAATCTGGACCTTCTGGCCGTGGTGGAACAAAAACTATCCGATCCAGCTTCTGCATCGCCGAGCGCTCCGACGGCTTCTCGACGTTGCGGATGCGGTTTTCACATCAACCGCTAGTCAGGCAGATCATCTTTCACGCCTCGCGCCGGGCATTGACGTAGACGTGCTGCCAGTCGGATCGAACATCATTCCGACTGACTTAGACGCGCAATCCAAACGCGCGGGTGCCGCGGTCGTGTTCGGCATGCAATCAACGCGACTCCGCGCGCTGACGGAGATGGGGAGCGGTTTACGCGCGCTCGCTGCCGCGCAACGATTGACGGAGATCATCACGGTCGGTGCAGGCAATTCCACAGCGCAAGATGCCCAGGAGCGCAGCCTGCTCGAGTCTTTTGGTATGTCAGGAGGTTTCCGGCGACTCGGCGAAAAAACCGCGGCAGAAATTTCCGCCAATTTGTCGACGTGCGAATTCGGCATCGCTGCTCAGGATCCTCTGAGTTATACCAAGTCAGGCACCTTCATGGCGTATGCAGCGCACGGTTTGAATATTCTTTCGAACTACGCGGACCCAACCGCGCCGGAACCGATGAGTCTGCTAATCTCGCCAGCACAATTGATGGGAAATCTCGATCCTGCAGAAGTGACAATCCGCGCGCAAAAGCTGCGGAGTTGGTATGAGCGAACTGCTTCGTGGCCGCAGATTGCGCAAAATATCGCGGCCGTATTCGATCGACCGTCTACTGAAGGCGCTGGCGTATGAACCCGATACGCGTCGTGATTGTCAGCCCGTGCCAGGGCGCGTACGGCGGCATCGAGGCGTTTGTCTTCGCAGTCGCGGAGGCGCTCCGGCGCGAGCCTGACATCGAGGTGCGGATCTGTCTCAAGCGGGTGAAGGGTTTCGTCTTACAGCCGAGCCTCAAGACAATGGCGGCCGGACAGGACGTCATCTACTGCGATCGCGGAGCCGATCGCGATCTGCTCGACGCGATCAAATGGGCGGACCTGGTGCACCTGCAAAATGCTTCTCCCGATGTCACGCTCTTCGCGAAGTTCTATCGCAAACCGCTCGTGATGACGATTCACAATTACATGACGCGCGAGCTCACGTTGCATCGATTGCTCTGGCGCCTGAGCGCATCGTTCGCGACCGAGCGCTGGTATAATTCGCAGTTCGTTTGGAACACCTGGGAGCCGAAACAGAAGCGCGCGAACAGCCGGAAAGTGCCGACAGTCTCGAAGCTGCCCGAAGGATGGACGCCGCCGGAAGAGCGACGCGGGTTTGTCTTTATCGGCCGCTGGATTGCGAACAAAGGAATCGACACGCTGATCGACGCCTACGCTGCAGCGCGGATCGATCGGGAGCGCTGGCCGTTGACGTTGATGGGCGACGGTGCGCTTCGCAGCTTGATCGAATACGCAATCGCGAGGCGGAAAATAGAGGGAGTGCGCGTGCTTGGCTTCGTCGATGAGGCAACGAAAACGTCCGAGATCCAAAACGCGCGCTGGATCGTCGTGCCGCCAAATACGCGCGAGGATTTTGGGTTAACCGCGATCGAAGCGCGGCACCTCGGCGTTCCCTGCATCATCACGCGCGATGGCGGATTACCCGAAGCGGGAGGGCCACAGGCGTTGATCTGCGAACCAGCCGATCCCGCTGGGCTCGCGAAGCTGCTCGAACGCGCCGCCGCCATGAGCGAAGCTGAATACGCGGAGCGCGCGACGAAGACGCGGGAAGAGCTTCAGCGCGAGTTGGAGCCGATCGAGTTCTACGCGCGTTCTTACCGGCGGTTACTCGGCCGCGCGCCCGTCTCATAGCAAACAATGATCCTGCTCACGCACCCGTTCGGGAATGCGAACGTCCGTGCAGTCCTGCGCGCCGCCGATGACGCAAGCGTCTTAGGGCGATTTGTCACGACGCTCGGCTGGTCAAAAGATTCACCGCTGCTCTCGGTGTTACCGTCGGGAATGCGGGCCGAGGCGGAGCGCCGCGCCTATGATCTAGTCCACTACAAAATTCGCGTACACCCGGCGCGCGAGATTATGCGGCACGCGGCGATGAAGCTCGGAGCGCGCTCGCTGATCGAGCACGAACGCGGTTGGGCGAGCATCGATGCCGTCTGGAAGGAGCTAGACCATTTCGCTGCCGGTTATTTGCGAAGAGTGCAGCAGCGGGCGGACATTCGCACAGTCTACGCGTACGAAGATTGCGCAGTGCGACAGTTTGAAGCGGCGGCGGAACTAGGGTTGCGCCGCGTTTATGATCTCCCGATCGCGCATTGGGAAACGTCACAACGCCTGCTTCGCGAGGAGGCGGAACGCTGGCCTGCGTGGGAGCCGACTCTTGCGGGCACGCGTGATTCTCCTGAGAAGCTAGCGCGCAAGTCGCGCGAACTGGACCTCGCCGAGCTCGTAATTTGCCCGAGCGCTTTTGTCGCTCACTCGTTGCCGGAGAAGGTGCGTGCGTCGAAAAAATGGATCATCGCGCCGTTCGGTTCGCCCGCGGTGGTTCAGTCCGGACCGGGGCGCGAGGGCACTCAGAGTGGTCCATTGCGCATCCTGTTCGCCGGCGCGATGACGCAACGCAAAGGCCTCGCTGATCTTTTCGCGGCGATGAAGTTGCTCGATTCAAAGAACGTCGAACTGGTCGTCATGGGATCGCTCCTGCGCCCGCTCGACTGGTATCGCCAGCAATGCCCGAGCTTCACGTACGAACCGCCGCGGCCACACGCCGAGGTCCTGCGATTAATGCAAACCTGCGACGTGTTCGTGTTGCCCTCGATCGTCGAGGGTCGAGCGTTGGTGCAACAGGAAGCAATGGCGTGCGGCCTGCCGTTGCTCGCCACGCACAACGCTGGCGGCGATGATCTCATTACGGACGGCGAGACCGGGTTCCTCCTCCCGATTCGCTCTCCGGAAGCGATCGCGGAGAGAATTAGCTGGTGTGCCACCCAACGCGACGCTCTGCATGGCATGGGGATTGCAGCTGCTAAACGCGCGAGCCAGCTTACCTGGCAGCACTACGGCGAGAAAGTGATCTCCGCAGTGCTCTCGCCCGATTCTGAATGAACGAACTCGCCCCAGTAACCGAACACAAACTCCTGCCGAGGATCCGGCAGTTGATCTGGCTCTACTTTTGGCTGCTCATCATCGAGGGAGCGCTTCGGAAATGGGTCGCGCCGGCGCTGTCGAACCCACTCCTGATCATCCGTGATCCGGTGGTCATCGCGATTTACATCTTCGCCATCCGAGCCCGTATCTTCCCGCGCAACGGCTGGATGACAGCTCTGTGGATCGTCGGCCTCTTATCGCTCGCGCTTAGCTTTGTCACCCTGTGGCCTTACCTGCCGCCGGAACGTATCGCCTTGGTCAGTGGTTTCGGGTTCCGCTCGAATTTTGTGCATCTGCCTCTTCTCTTCGTGATGCAGAAGGCGCTCCGCGTCGATGATGTGAAGAAATTCGGTTGGTGGACACTGCTCGTGTTGATCCCGATGACCGCGCTGATGGTGTTGCAATTTCGCGCCTCGCCGGATGCTTTCGTGAACCGGACAGCCGGTGGCGAAGGTGAGTCGATGCTTGCGGCACTCGGCAAAGTGCGGACGTCCGCGACGTTTTCTTTCGTCATCGGGGTTGTCTCATATTTTTCGATCGCGACCGCGTTCCTGATCTGGGGCGCGTTGAAACGTGCGTACCCGAACTGGCTCCTCGTGAGCTCCGCAATCGCGCTCGTCATCGGTATCGCGGTGTCCGGCAGTCGCTCGGTCGTCGGCGCGTGCGCGGTCGTTGTCGCGTCGCTCGGCGTTGTGCTCATCCTCCGGCCGAGTGCGGTGAATCGCGTCGGTCAGATTCTGCTTGCGACCGTCGTTCTCGGCTGGGCGATCAGCAAAGCACCAGTGTTCAAAGAAGGTGTAGACGTCTTGACGACACGGTTCACAGACGTGGCCGAAGCTACCGAGCAGTCGGTTGCGAAAGACGTCTTCACGCGCTCGCTCTCGAGCTTCACTGACGGCTTGTATGTTCTGACGAAGGCGCCGTTTCTCGGTTATGGCCTCGGCGTGGGGACGAACGCGGGCGCGAAATTTCTTGTCGGTCGCAGCACGTTCCTGCTTTCCGAGGGTGAATGGTCGCGCATTTTTCTCGAGAGCGGGCCGCTCCTTGGGCTCGCGTATGTCATCTGGCGCTGTGCGCTGATTTTTCCGATTGGCGCCTTTTGCCTGCGCGCGGTCCGCCGCGGAGAAATTCTGCCGCTGTTGCTTTTCAGCACGGCGTTTCTTGCGCTCCTGAGCGGGCAGTTTGGCCAGCCAACGGTTCTCGGTTTCGCCGTTTTTGGCACCGGCCTTGCCTTGGCAGCGTTCAATGAAAGGCCGATCAGGGGGGTGGCGGATCTTGGCTCACCAGGCGGTGACCGTTCTCCGGGCCGACCAATGGCGCGCCTATCACCCTATGCCAGCCGGCTGCACCGGCCGCCTCATGTTCCGGAAGACCATCGCAATGGTTCTGCTGATCGGTAACTATGCGCCCGAGCGGCAGCAGAGCATGTTGCGGTTCGCGGCGATGATGTTGGAAGGACTAAGCGCAGCAGGCGTCGAAGCGGAACTTATCCAACCGCAGCCGTTCTTCGGAAAGCTGACGTTTGCAGGAGCTTTCGCGGCGAAATGGTTCGCCTACATCGATAAGTTCATCCTCTTCCCGCAGCGGTTAAAGGCGAAATTGCGTGCCCGTCCTGCAGTGGTGCACATCTGCGATCACTCAAACGCGATGTATGCGAAACAGATTCGCTCCGTCCCGGTCGTCGTGACATGTCACGACCTCCTCGCGGTGCGCGGCGGACTCGGCGAGGAAACAGATTGTCCCGCTTCGGCGACTGGCCGGCTGCTGCAACGCTGGATCGTTTCCGGACTTCGTCACGCCGCTGCCGTCGCGTGTGACTCGATCACGACTCGCGATGATGCCCGCCGAATCGTGACGGTTGGCAGCGATCATCCGAAGCTGCCAGTCATCAAGCTCGGACAGAGCTATCCCTATCGCGTGCTTTCGGCGTCCGACGCGCAAGCACGGCTTAGCGCGGTGCAATTCGATCTGTCCCGTCCGTATGTGCTGCACGTCGGATCAAACCTGCGCCGCAAAAATCGCGAGGGCGTGCTGCGGATTTTTGCGCGCTGCCAGGAACGCTGGAACGGCCAGCTGGTCATCGCCGGCGACGCACTCAGTGAATCGCTGCGGAACCTTGCAAACACGCTCGGTGTTTCTGCGCGCGTCGTCGAGGTCGTCAGCCCAAGTAACGAGCTACTCGAAGCCCTCTACAATCGCGCGACGGCGTTTCTGTTCCCGTCCCGTTTCGAAGGTTTCGGCTGGCCGATTATTGAGGCACAGGCGTGTGGCTGCCCGGTCTTGACCAGTTCGACAAACCCGATGGCAGAGGTTGCCGGCGATGGCGCGTTATTGCGTGACCCAGCCGATGAGCAGGGTTTCGCGGACGACCTTCTATCGCTCGTCGACTCTACCCAGCACGCGACCTGGAGCGGTAAAGCGCTCGAAAATGCGAAGCACTTTACGACCGGGAAAATGATCGCGGAATACCGCGAGCTCTATCGATCTCTCGCGCCTGCATGCTGAAGAATTTCATCATGCTGTTGTCCTTCGCGCTGCCGTGGAACGCGCGTCGTCGGCTCTTGGAAAAGCAATTTGGTTACTCGATTCATCCGACTAGCAGGATTGGTTTTGCCTGGATCGCGCCGCGCCGTCTCGTGCTAGAAGAAAACGCACGCATCGGTCACCTGACTTTCTGCAAGAACATCGACCTGCTCCATCTCGGCGTCGGAGCGGTCATCGGTCAGCTGAATTGGATCACCGGTTTTCCCACTGGGCCCAGCCGCCACTTCGCGCACCAGCCTCACCGGCAGCCGGAGCTGATCCTCGAAGCGCACGCCGGGGTCAGCAGCCGACACCTTTTTGATTGTACTTCGAGAGTCCGCATCGGAACTTTCGCGACGATCGGTGGGTTCCGGTCACAATTCCTCACGCATAGCATCGACCTCGCGGAGGGCCGCCAATCGTCGGAGCCGATCGACATTGGCGATCACTGCTTTGTAGGAACGGATTCCGTCCTGCTCGGCGGAAGTGTTCTCCCGCATCATTCGGTGCTCGGAGCGAAGTCACTGCTGAACAAGAAACACGACGTTCCTTTCCGACTTTATGCCGGCATTCCGGCGAAGGCCGTAAAAGAACTGCAGGAAGACTTGCGATACTTCAGTCGGACCGAAGGCTTCGTCTGGTAGCCGCGTCGCGCCGAAATCAATATGTGCGGGATCGCTGCTCACATCTCCTTCAATGGATCGGCCACCCCGCTTGACTTGCGCCAGATTCATCATCGCGGCCCCGACTCGTCGGGTGAGTGGCTCTCGCCTAACGAGTTGTGCTGGCTCGGAAACACACGGCTCGCGATTATGGATCTCTCGCCCGCAGGGGCGCAGCCGATGCTCGATCCTTTCACCGGCAACGTGATCGTCGTGAACGGCGAGATCTACAATCACCTCGAGTTGCGCAGAGAACTCGACGCGGAGGTTCCGTGGCAGGGAACAAGCGATACCGAAACTCTCTTGCGTTGCTACGCGCGGTGGGGTCACGGCTTGCTTGAGCGACTGAAAGGCATGTTCGCGTTCGTGATTTATGACGCCGCTCGGGATGAGATTTTCGTGGCGCGCGATCGGCTCGGCATTAAGCCGCTCTATTGCATGGAGACGCCGAGCGGCATGTTCTTCGCCTCGGAGGCACGGATGTTGGTCAATGAACCGCAGACCGTTTCAGCCAGCTCCGTATCGAGCTTTCTGCAATGGGGCGCGTGCCCCGAAGAAGACCTGCTGTTTCGTGGCGTCAGATCGTTTGGGGCAGGCCATGCCATGACGATCGGGCGTGATCGCTCCGTGAACGAATGGACGTACTGGCCACCGCCACGGCCGATTCGCTCGCCGAAAGGGGACGCTCCTGCGCAGGTGCGCCGGTTGCTCGAGCGGGCCGTCGACGAACATCTTCTCGCGGACGTGCCGGTTGCGAGCTTCCTCAGTGGCGGGATTGACTCCTCAATCATCACCGCGATGGCGGCGCAAAAGCTCGATCGCAAGCTCCAGACCTTTTCCGTGGGGTTTGAGAGCGAAGAGTTCGACGAAACGTCGATCGCTTTACAGGTGGCTCAACGTTACGGGACGGAACACGAGCGCATTCAGCTCTCCGACGAGGAAGTCATCTCCTCCGTGACAGAAGCGATCGCCAAACTCGATCTACCGTCGGTCGATGCGATCAACACCTACGTCGTCTCGAAGGCGGTCGCCGCGCGCGGAGTGAAGGTTGCGCTTTCTGGTCTCGGCGGTGACGAGCTGTTTGGTGGTTACGCGACCTTTCGCGATGTGCCGCGGCTCAAGTTGATGGCGCGCTTGCCTCCGTCGATCCGTGGCCTGATCGGTAAACTGGCCGGCCATCAGGATCGTTTGCTTGATCTACCCGCCACTACCGAAACGATGGAGATGGCACGGTGGCGACGACGTTTTCTGACTGATCGCCAGATCGCCAGCGCTGAACTTCCGCATAGTTTAACGCTGCCGGAAGCGGCGATCGATTTGCCCGATGATTTCGCGCGCATCAGCTGGGCGGAATTGAGCGGCTACATGCGTCGTATGCTCCTGCGCGATTCCGATCAAATGAGTATGGCAGTATCTCTCGAACTGCGTGTTCCGTTGCTTGACCACGAGTTGGTCGAGTATGTCCTTGGACTCCCGGCAGTGGAGAAGCAGCGTTTCGCCGGGACGAAAGGTTTACTCGTGGAAGCGTGCCGCGATCTTCTTCCGACAGCGGTGTTTCAGAGAGCGAAGCGCGGCTTTGTTCTGCCAATGCGCGAATGGATGAGCGGTCCACTCGCCGAGTTCGTGAGGCATGGGGTCGATCAGGCGATCGTCCGCGGATTACTCCCGTCGAGATTTGTGCACGAAGTGAAGGCCGCGTTTGAAGCCGATCGGCTGCACTGGACGCGCCTGTGGAGCATCGTCGTGCTCGGGCAGTTCGCGGAGCGACATCACCTAACGAGTGCAGACGTTTCCACCCTATGATTCAACGTATTCATCAGCGCCTGCAGCAAATTCGAAACGGGCGGCGCTTTGGCGTGCCGTTTCTTCGCCACAGTCGCTTTACATTGCCGTCCGAAATCAAGCTGGGAGGGCGCGGCGTGCCGCTGGCTTACCCCGACGAAGTCGGCGTCTGGAACGATTTCCTCGTCTGCTTTATCCACGACGAATACGGGTTGCGTCAGCTTCCGTCATCTGTCGCCAAAATCCTCGATATTGGTGCGAACGTCGGCTTCTTCTCGCTCGCTGCGCGCTCGTATTTTCCGGCGGCGACAATTCACGCGTACGAGCCAAACAGCCGGACGCTGACCTACCTGCAGAAGAATGCGGCTGCCGGTCGATTCGAAGTTTTTGGCGAGGCCGTTGGCGCGAACGAAGGCTGGGTAACGATCGAAGACTCCGGCGACTCGAACCAGGCGCGGACATCCGCGAGTGCGAATGCGCAAGGCGTGCGGCAGGTTCCCTTCGCGGCAATCGTCGAGCGGCTCGGCGGCTGGATCGATTTCGCGAAGATCGACTGCGAAGGCGCCGAGTGGGATCTGTTTCGCGATGCTGCGTCGTGGAAGCGCATCGGAGAGGTGCGAATGGAATATCATCTCGTCGACAGCCACACCTATGCTGACGTCCAGCAGGCCCTGAGCGACCTCGGATTCGAGATCTATTTACACGAACCGGCGGAGAGTTGGGGCATGGTCTGGGCGCGCAATCATTCGCCAGACCGATGAGAATTCTCCGATCGATTCGTTCAGTAAACCCGGTCATCGGAGGTCCGGTCGAATCGGTAAAACAGTCGTCCGCGATGCTGCAGCAGTGGGGGCACGAGGTCGAAATTGCGTCGCTCGACGGTGCGCGCGACGAATGGGTACGCGATTCGCCAACGAAGGTTCATGCGCTCGGGCCCGGCCGTGGCACTTATGGATACGCGCCTGGATTTACGCCTTGGCTGAAAGAGCATGCGGCGAATTATGACGCCGTCATCATCCATGGCGTCTGGCAATATAACAGCTTCGGCGTGTGGCGCGCGCTGCGAGGTAGCTCCACGCCATACTACGTCTTTCCTCACGGGATGCTCGATCCGTGGTTTAGGCGGACCTATCCGCTGAAACACCTGAAGAAACTTGCTTATTGGCCGTGGGCCGAATACCGCGTGCTGCGCGATGCGCGGGCGGTCCTGTTTACGTCCGCGGAAGAGCGTCGACTCGCGCGCGAGTCGTTCGGGCTCTATCGGTGCAACGAGCGGGTTATGAACTACGGGACGGCTGCTCCCGAAGTTGACCCAGCGATCGCGCGTGAGGAATTCTTCGCGCTTCATCCGACACTTCGCGGGAAGAGAATCTTCCTGTTCCTCGGTCGTCTGCACGAGAAGAAGGGCTGCGATCTGCTGCTCGAAGCGTTCGCGCACGTCTGCCGTTCGCAATCGGGAGCTGAACCGCCGATTCACCTGGTGATGGCGGGCCCGGCGGCAGACGAAGCTTATCTCCAGCGTCTTCATCAACTAGCGAACATGACGAATGCGCCAGTCACATTTTGCGGAATGCTGAGCGGCAATTTGAAGTGGGGTGCATTCGCCGCGGCGGATGCGTTCGTGCTTCCTTCGCATCAGGAGAACTTCGGCATCTCGGTGGTCGAGGCGCTCGCGAGCGGAGTGCCGGTGTTGATCTCCGACTGCGTCAACATCTGGCGCGAGATCGAGGCTGATCATGCCGGCTTTGTCGAGAAGGACGACCTGGCCGGAACCACGAGATTACTTGAGCGGTGGCTCACAACTGCCGCCGACGAGCGCGCCGCGATGAGGAAAAACGCGAAAGAATGTTTCGCCTCCCGATTCGAGATCGCTCGCGCGACCGAATCGTTGTTAGCTGTGCTCCAAGCGGCCGATGCAAGAGAAACGACAAGTTAAGCCTGAGCAACGCACCGCGGAAGAGTCACCGTGGTCGCTGCAGAACCGCATCGTGCGCCTGCTGTGGGAGTTCTGCTGGGCGCTCTTCTGCAGCTGGACGCCGAAGCCGGCGAACGCCTGGCGCATACTATGGCTGCGCATGTTCGGGGCGAAGATCCACGGAAAGCCATTCGTGCATCAACGCGCGCGCATCGCCATTCCGTGGCATCTCACGCTGCACGACCGCGCGCTCCTCGGCGATCGGGCGAACGCTTACACGCTCGGCGAAGTCGAAATCGGCGCACGCGCAATCATCGCGCAGGAGGTCTATCTCAGTAGCGGCACCCACGATTTCGATCATCCGGCGCTTCCCTTGCTCACCGCGAAAATCACAGTCGGAGACGATGCTTTTGTCGCAGCGCGCACGTTTGTGATGCCGGGCGTCACAATTGGAGCACGCGCGATCATCGGCGCCTGTTCAGTGGTCACGAAAGATGTCCCGAGCGACGTCGTTGCCGCAGGCAATCCCTGTAAAGTGCTACACGCGCGTGCGAGCACGGAGGCGATTTAGCGATGCGCGTAATCGTTTGGGGCATCAATTACGCGCCCGAGTACACTGGCATCGCGCCGCATACCGTCGCGCTCTGCGAGTATCTCCACGGCAGCGGACATGATGTGGAAATGGTCACCGCGTTTCCGTATTACCCGACCTGGACGAAGCGCGAAGAAGATCGCGCGACGTTGTATCGCACGAACACCATCAACGGCGTGCGGGTGCATCGGTGCTGGCAATTCGTGCCGCCGCGCGTGTCGGCGGTGAAGCGGATTTTGCACGAGGCGAGCTTCGTCCTCACGTCGACGCTGAAGGTCCTGACGTTGCGGCGCCCCGACGTTTACGTGGTTGTTTCGCCGCCGTTGCTGCTCGGTTCGGCCGGCGCGCTGGTGAGCGAATTGAAGAGCGCGCCGTTCGTGTTTCACGTGCAGGATATGCAGCCCGACGCGGCGGT
>JALYXP010000170.1 GCA_030947045.1 Verrucomicrobiota bacterium
GCTTCCAGCATCGTGAACTCCGGATTGTGCCGGCGCGAAATGCCTTCGTTGCGGAAATTCCGGTTCAACTCGAAGACTTTCGTGAAGCCGCCCACAAGCAAGCGCTTGAGGTAAAGTTCGGGCGCGATGCGCAGGTAAAGATCGAGCCCAAGCGCGTTGTGATGGGTGCGGAATGGCTCCGCCGCGGCACCACCGGGGATCGCTTGCAGCATCGGCGTCTCCACTTCATCGAAACCTCGATCCTGAAGGAACCGCCGAATTTCTCGCATGATCACAATGCGCTTCTCGAACACCGCGCGTGAACGCTCGTTCGTTACTAGGTCGAGATACCGTTGCCGATAGCGCGCCTCGACATCCTGGAGGCCATGCCACTTTTCCGGTAGCGGCCGGAGCGACTTCGCAAGCACCTGCAGCGTTGATACCTTGAGGGTTGGCTCGCCAGTTTTCGTCACGAAACAGGTCCCCTCCACGCCGATAAAATCGCCGAGATCGAGCAGTGCGAACGTCTCCATCACCTCCGCGCCAAGCTCCTTCGCTTGGATGTAAACCTGAACGCGGCCAGTCGCATCGCGCAGATCGACGAAATGGCTCTTGCCCATATCGCGATGCGCTGTGATCCGGCCGGCAGCTCGCAGCGTCACGCCTTCTGCAAATTTCTCGCGCAGGTCGGCGATCGTTCCCGACGTCTCGAAAGCGCTGCCGAATGCCGCGACGCCACGCGCTTCCAGCGCATCGATCTTCTGCCGCCGAAGCGCGATCAGTTCGTTTTCTTCTTCCATCTCAGGGCGACGACTTTAGTTCCCGGGACTGAAATGAACAGCTGGAATCCCGCCGCCTTCACGGCAAGATTCGGGTTGCATTGCGATGGGCGCGGGTGACATAGTTCGCCCCTTTCCGCCGCATCTCCCATGGCCTTCGATCTGCCCGAAACTACCTCGAAATTTGACGGCCCCCTCGTGCGGCAATTCTCGGTCTTCCTGCCGAATAAAGTCGGCGCGTTGCTCGACATCGTGAAGCTCCTGAATGCGAATCACGCGCACGTCGTCGCCCTTAGCATCTCGGAGTCGACTGACTCATCGATCGCGCGGCTGGTGGTCAGCGATCCCGAGCTCGTCGAGGAACTTTTCGCCGAGCGCGACGTCGCCTTTGGCGTTTGCGAAATGGTCGTCGTCGAAATGATCGAGGTGGCCGATCAACTCGCGAAACTCCTCGCGGCGCTGCTCATGGCAGAGGTGAATGTGCATTTCACCTACCCCCTGCTGACCCGGCCGCGCGGCTTCGCTGCCCTCGCAATTCACGTCGACGATACGGACTGCGCTTCGAACGTCCTTGCGGGCGAAGGGTTCAAGCTGCTCAGCCAAAGCGACATCTCGCGATAAGCGGCAGCGCCGTTTGACAGCGCCGACGCGGCGCGTTTACAGAATCCGGACCACATGGAAGCGACGAGTCTCTCTTCACCCGTTCGCCCCGACCGGACGTTTGCGATTGCTGCTGCGGTCGTTGCACTTTTCGGCGCGGCCCAGCTGATTGCGGTGGGCGCCTACTATGCGGGCAAAGCGCGGGACGCGCGGCAGGCGAATCAGGCGTTGGTTGTGAGCGCTCAACCTGCCGTCGCAACGCCGGTGCCAACAGCTGCGACGACGACCGCGGATGCGGTGCCAGCGGCTTCCGCTAAACCGACCGTCGCTTCGACAGCGGCGACGGCTGCCGCCTCGCCGAGTGCAGAAACGCTCGCCGAAACTCTGCTGAAGGAAGCGACGCTCCTGCGCGAAAAGGGCGACACCACGAACGCCCTCGCCCGACTGCAGGATGCATCGCAACGGGATCCGAAGAACGCAAAAGTGCTCGCGGAAATGGCGATGATCTACGAGTCAATCCAGCTCTTTGATCGCTCGAACGAAACGTGGCGGAAGATTCGCGAGATCGGTCCGTCCGCCGGTAGCCTTTACGAATTAGCCGACATGAAGTTGAAGGTCGGTGCGCAGCCGACCGCAGCACCAGTTGCAGCAGCGGCAGGGCCTGGATTTGCTGGTGTCTCGCCCCTCGATGCAGGTACGAATCGCGGCGGCGTCGATGGGATTCCGGATGGCTCAACTTTCGGCATTACCGAGGCGGCGATCACTAATAATCCCGACCCCGACGCGGACACAAACCTGACTCTCCGCGTCAGCGTAAAGGTGCGTCCGAACACGCTGGTCGATCACACGAAAGTGAAAATTCAGGTCTATTTCTACGACACCGTCGACAACAACAAAGTCGCGCTGACGGACGCCGAAGTCAGCTACGAATGGCTCACCCCAAACCACGATTGGAAGGGCAGCAATCCCGAGACGCTGGCCGTCAGCTACGTCCGCCTGAAGAACGGCGCGATCTCTTCGGACGCAGCGCTTTCTGAGGCCGCCGCTGCCGTTACTCCAGGCAAGAAAGGCAGTGCCGCCAAGAAGCCGGCGACCGATGGCACGTCGCGGAAG
>JALYXP010000171.1 GCA_030947045.1 Verrucomicrobiota bacterium
AAATAACCGTCATCGAACGCCGCGCGCGCTCGGAGTGAACATTCTCCGGGCCCGCCTGTCTCAACCTCTTCATGAAATCGACCCAGGAAATCACCCACGAAGTGCAGCAACTCGGGCAATGGATCCCTGCCCTCCGCGAACAGGTCGGTCATGTCGTGATCGGCCAGAAATATCTCGTCGATCGGCTCTTGCTCGGCCTGCTGGCGAACGGTCATATCCTGCTCGAAGGCGTTCCTGGACTGGCGAAAACCCTCACCGTCAAAACAATGGCAGCGGCCATCCAGACCGGCTTTCAACGGCTGCAGTTTACGCCTGATTTGTTGCCGGCGGATCTAATCGGCACGCTCATTTACAATCCCCGCAGCGGCGAGTTTACCACCAAGCTCGGGCCGCTTTTCTCCAACCTCATTCTCGCCGACGAGATCAACCGCGCGCCTGCGAAAGTGCAGAGCGCGCTCCTCGAGGCAATGCAAGAACGACAGGTCACGATCGGCGACAAAACGTATCCGCTCTCCGATCCCTTCCTTGTTCTCGCTACCCAAAACCCGCTTGAGCAAGAAGGCACCTACCAACTTCCGGAAGCGCAGCTCGATCGCTTCATGTTGAAATTGAACGTCGGCTATCCGCTGAAGGCCGAAGAGCGTCGCATTCTCGACTTGATGGCAACCTCGGCGCCCGATCTCAGCGTTTCGGCCGTCGTCGATCCGCAGCAGATCATCGCCGCCCGGTCGGTCGTGAACAGCATCTACATCGACGATCGCGTGAAGGACTACATCGTCGACGTCGTCTGGGCCACACGCGAGCCCGCGAGCTATAATTTGAAGCTCGATGGCCTCATCCGTTACGGCGCTTCACCGCGCGCCACCATCTTCCTGGCTCTCGCTGCACGCGCGCATGCCTTCTTGAACGGCCGCGGTTACGTTACTCCGCAGGACATCAAAAGCATCGGCGCCGATGTCTTGCGGCATCGTGTCATCGTCAGCTACGAAGCAGAGGCCGAGAGCATTACAAGCGAGACCATCGTAGAGCGCATTTTCGCCGGCCTCCCGGTGCCGTAAGCCAGTCGGTATGGCAACCCCTGTTATTGGAGACGTTCTCGCGATTCCGTCATCCCGAGCGGAGCGCAGCGTAGTCGAGGGACCCCGTGGCCTAACGAACGATCATCGATGATTCATCAGAATTACTTCGTCTACATGCTTACGAACAGCGATCGTCACACCGTCTTATACATCGGAGTGACGAACGACGTCGAACGGCGCGCAAACGAGCACTCACTCGGTATGGGCGGTGCATTCTCGCGAAAATACAACTCTCACAAATTGATCTACTTCGAGGCCTTTCCAGATCCGGAAAGTGCCATCGCGCGCGAGAAACAACTGAAGCGCTGGAATCGGGCGAAAAAAGAAATGCTGATCGCCAAGCGCAATCCCACCTGGCGTAATCTCGGCGAGGAAATGTGGCGTGGAGAGCAAGTCGGAGGCCTCTCCTAATGTCACGGGGTCCCTCGACTGCGCTTCGCTCCGCTCGGGATGACGAGCAGGCAAAGACGCCCGCGGAAATCCTAAAAAAGATCCGAGCGCTCGAGCTGAAAACGAAGGGTCTCGTCCAGACGGTTTTCGCGGGCGATTACCACAGCGTTTTCAAGGGGCGCGGGATGAACTTCGATGAAGTCCGCGAATATCAGCCCGGCGACGAAATTCGCGCGATTGACTGGAATGTCACCGCGCGACTTGGCACCGCCTACGTGAAGAAATTCACGGAAGAGCGCGAACTCACCGTCATCCTGGTCGTTGATGTGAGCGCGTCGGGAAATTTTGGCAGCGTCTCACAATCGAAGCGCGAGCTTGCCGCAGAAGTCGCTTGCCTCGTCGCCTTCAGCGCGATTCGGAATAACGACAAAGTCGGTCTCTTACTCTTCACCGACACGGTGGAGCTCTACATCCCTGCGAAGAAAGGCCGCTCGCACACGCTGCGTTTGATTCGCGAGATTCTGTTCTTTGAGCCGCAGGGCCGCGGGACCGATGCTGCGCTCGCGCTGAAGTATCTAAACCGCGTCGTCACGCGCCGCGCCGTCGTGTTTTTCATTTCCGACTTCCAGACGAGCGACTTCTCAAAGGAGCTGGCGACAACCGGCCGACGTCACGATTTCATCGCGGTGCAGGTGCAGGATGAGCGCGAAAAGGTTCTGCCGAATGTCGGCATCATTACGCTCGAGGATTCTGAGACCGGCGAGCAGATCGAGGTCAACACCGCCGATAAATCGACGCGCACACATTTCGCGCAGCTCGCGGAGGCAAAGGCGGCGGAGTTAACGCGGACGCTGCATCGCAACAACATCGACACGATCGCGTTGCAAACCGGGCGCGACTACCTGCCAGGTTTGCGGGCCTTCTTCAAACAACGCGAACGGCGGCTCGCGATTCGTTAGGCTGTGTCTGAATGCACCTTATTCTCGCTCAGGAACTGCATGACATCGCGCCACCGGTCGATTACTCGCTCGTGCCGCTCTGGGCGATTTTCGCGGCAGCCTTCGTCGGTCTTTCGATTCTCGGCCTCATCATCTGGGCGGTAATTCGGCGGATGCGCCGGCCAAAGCCGGTGCAGAGCCCGCGCGACCGCGCACTCGCGCTGCTCACGCAAGTGCGCGACGGAATCACTGCGACGACGCCTTATGAATTCAGCATCCGCGTCTCAGACATCCTGCGGCGCTATGTGACGGAGCAATTTGCTCTTCCCGTAACGCGGCAGACGTCGGTCGAGTTTCTCGAAGCGCTCACCCGCACGACGGCGTTTTCGGAAGACGAGCAGTCGCTGCTCAGCGATTTTTTGGACCGTTGCGATCTCATCAAGTTTGCGCGCTACGATGCAACCATCGCCGACAGCGAATTGCTTCTCGAGGAAGCGACGCGCTTTGTGAAAGGAGGGCAGCTTGAACCCGCGTAATTGGCTGCCCGCCGACACCGCTCTCACGTTCGCGCAACCGTGGCTGCTCCTGCTGCTGCTGCTGTTGCCGCTGCTTGCCTACCTTCGCGGCCAGCGCGGCCCGGCGGCGGCGCTGATCTTTTCTTCGACGACGATCCTGCGCGGCCTCGGGAAATCCAGCACTGCGCGAGCCGGTAAATTCCTGCGCGCGCTGCTCTTGCTCAGTCTCGCCTGCCTGATCGTCGCCCTGGCGCGCCCCCGGCTCGGCAAGAGCCTGACGCAGATCGAAGCGAGCGGGATCGATATCATGATCGTGTTCGACGTGTCGGGTTCGATGTTGATCAAGGACTTCACGATCGGCGGCGATCCCGCCACGCGCGTGGACGCAATCCGCGAAGTGACGCGCAAGTTTATCGAGGGCCGGCCGAACGACCGCATCGGGATCATTGCGTTCGCCGGGCGGCCGTATGTCGTTAGCCCGATGACGCTCGATCATGATTGGCTGCTCCAGAACCTCGACCGCGTCAAAATCGGCCTCGTGGAAGACGGCACCGCGATCGGTTCCGCCGCGGCGGCCGCTGCAAATCGGCTGAACGACAAAGGTTCGAAAAGCCGCGCGATCGTCCTGCTGACGGATGGCGAGAACAACTCCGGAAAAGTTCCGCCGACGACTGCAGCGGAAGCAATCAAAGCTCTAAAGATTCACTTTTATGCTGTCGGTGCCGGCATCAATGGCACCGCACCGGGACCAGTGCCGGACCGCCGCGGAGGATTCCTCACTG
>JALYXP010000197.1 GCA_030947045.1 Verrucomicrobiota bacterium
TAGCCGTTTCAGTGCCGATCTTACACGACTGTTCCTCTCTACCTAACGAGCAACGCCCGAGCCCGCGGTACCAGCTTACGTCATTTTGTTTGAGTAACTCCGGCTAGCAGCGCGCGCCGACCCGAGCGCGCACGATCAGTATTCATGGACAGGATGCGCACTCAGCTGACGATTTCGTGGACGACTATTTTGAAAGTGCTGTTCGCCGCGGCGCTTCGCGCTCGAAGCAGTCGCGCGGTTCTTTCTGATGCTCATCATCGCGATCTACTTCCCGCCGACGGCAAGCGCGTCTCCTCTTGTGGGATGGCTTTCCGCCCTCCGCTGCAGCGGGCCGACAACTGCAGGAGGTCGATCTCGACCTTGTCATGAAAACTTCCCCCTTAGTGGGCGGCTTTCCGTCGCTACCGAGTCGTGACCAGATCGGCGCCGCGATAAAACAGCAGCAGGAACGGAATCAGGGAAATCCGAACGGCGCAGATCGTAACGACCCAAATCGCTCCGGCTCACCGCAGCCAAACGCGCTGACACCAGCGCCACTCCTCCGTCGCCAGGTCCGGGGGCGATAATCAAAAGCGTTATCGTTGGCAGCCAACCAGAGAATGTTACATTCCTAGCCCGCCGAGCACGATGCGGACGCTGACCACACAGTCGTCGCCAGAACAAAGCCCCACTCAAAGCTTAGCGACTTTCCGCGGCCGCTTCTAAGGCAGTCGCGCGTTGCTCATGCAAGGTTGACTCATCCTTGCGGCCCAGCTCACGGAGCAAGTTAGCAAGGGTCTTATGCACGCGCGCATCATTCGGACTAGACTCCAGGCTCCGTTCGAATTCCGCCACCGCGTCTTCGAGCCTATCGATCAAGGCGTAAGACGTCGCGAGATTGACTCGCGCCGCGGCAAAATCGGGCTGGATTTTCAGAGCCTCCCTATACTCCGGGATAGCTTCCGCAAAACGCTCCCCCATCGAGAGCGCGGTCGCGTAATTGTAATGAGCCTGCGCATCTTGTGGAGCAAGCTCGGCCGCCCGTCGCAGATAAGGGAGAGCTACATCGAGCTTGCCGATTCCAGCAAAGGCCCGGCCGACTTCGCCTTGCAGTGCTGCATTGTCCGGAGCCAACTCGCCAGCCCGTTTCCAATGCTCTGTCGCTTCCGCTGTTTTGTATTCACTCACTAAGATATCGCCGACGGATTTTTCAAGCCCAGCGTTTTGCGGCTCGACTGTTAGGACTTGCTGGAGGTGACTGAGTGCGTCGTCCGAGCGCCCAAGTTGCAGCAAGAGCATCGCTAGGTTCCCGTGTGCTTTCGCGAAACGTGGATGGAGCTCAACGGCTCTTTCATACTCGGCGATGGCTTCTTCGTTTAGTCCCCGCCGCACTAAAACATGGCCGATATTATTATGTGCCTCTGCATCGTTCGGATCGATCTCGACCGCTTTGCGAAACTCCGCCTCTTCCTCTTCGATTGGTACCGTGCCGGCCAGCAACACCCCCAGGCTGTTATGCGCCAACGCACTTCTTGGATTCACCGCGATCGTCGCGCGCCAGAGCGTTTCCGCATTCCTGTAAATGGCGCCCTGCTGCCACGTTCGCGCACCCAGAGCAAGCAGCAGCGCCGCGCCTCCGACTGCCACGATCACATTCACGGCGCGGCCGTATCGGGCTGAAGCTCGATCGACACCAGCGGCGAACAAAGCTAGCGGACCGATACAGGCGAGGTATTGATAATGATCCGCCACCCAGCTGTAGCGAAAGGTGTAGAGCATGATGAACCCAAGCATCGGGCTAAGAGTGGCGACAAAAAATACCATCGCTGTTTCGACGCTCCGCCCGAAGTAACGCCGCAGAAACCAAACCGCGAAAGCAGCCGCAATAGTTATCCCGACCCAAAGGTAATCACTCGGGTCCCCGGCTGAGATTGGCCACCGCGGATAGCTAAAGCACAGCTCTTGGGGCCAGACGAGCTTGCCCAGGTAGAACCAAATGGCGCGACTGGCGATTAGCACACGGTCAGGTATCCCGACCGCGAAGCCCTGTCCCTGTGTTCCCTGATGGAAGCGTTCCCACCAGACTGTCACCGCACCCATCGCGCCGCCTAGAACTACAAAGGGCGCAACTTGCGCCCAACGCGCTGCCGTGATCGGCACGCGCCGAAGCCACAAAATCAGCACAAGCGCAGCCGGTAAAGTACAGGCCGTCGTCTTGCTGAAGAGAGCGAGCGCGTAGAATACGAGCGCGGCTACGTAGGGAAGAATCTGCGCGCGTTTCTCCGCCTGAATGAAACGCACCCAGCTATAAAGCGTCAGCAGGAAGAAAAGTCCCATCAGCACGTTCTTCAGCTCTGTGACCCACGCGACTGACTCGACCTGCACCGGGTGCAGAGCAAATAGCGCTGCCGCCAGCCATGCTCCGGGAATTCTCAGGAGCAAGAGCAGCACCGCGTTTGTAGCGTGCAGTGCAATGTTTACCCAATGGTAACCAGACGGGTCGAACCCCCAGAGGGCGTGCTCCAGACGAAACACGCTGTAGACCAAAGGGAAATATTGCGAGGGAGAATCGAGCGAGAACCAAATCCGCCGCAGACCGTCCGGTGCCGTCAACAGCGGATTGGCTGTGACATAGAGGTCATCGTCCCAGATGTAGCCCGCGCGCCACACCAGCTGGTAGGCCGCGACAGTCGCGGCAATGAGGAGCAGCCCAAGACTGAACTGGACCGCACGGCTTGCATCAATGTCTCGCGCCTTCGTCATGATTCTTCGCGCAATATTCTACCATCGCCGTTCGCGCAAGTCGCACGCAGGTGCATCTCGCAGCCTTTCTGCTGGCGGCGGCTAAGCGTTCGCTGCCTCGCGTCGGTCCGCTTGGCAATTTCGGGAGCGCTTCGGCTCGCTTGCAACTCTTTGTATCGAGCTTCTATCCAAGGCGGGCTCGTAGTGCTCGTTATCGTCGGCCTTGAAGGCGCGAAAGCTATTGGAACGCCTCGCAGACAATTCGCGCGGTCTCCGCGACCGCTGCTTCGCGTTCCGCCACCAAAGCTTTCGATCCGGAAAAATAGATGCAGAGGAGAATCGGCGCCCCTTCCTTCGGATGTATGATCGCAATGTCGTTGATCGTGTTATCTCCCCCCCGGCCAGTCTTATCGCCTACCTGCCATCCCGGTGGGACTCCGGCTCGGATCAAGTGTGCCCCCGTCGTGTTATGCGTTAGCCAGTTATCCAGCTTCGCGCGCGACTCACTGGTTAGCGCATCGCCGAGCAGCAACGCGCGCACCGATCCCAGCATCGCCGAGGGAGAAGTGCTGTCGCGGAGGTCACCCACCGCTGTCTCATTTAGCGCCGGCTCCACTCGGTCGAGCCTAGACACCTCATCGCCGAGCGTCCGAAGATAAGTCGTTAGACCGGCAGGATCGCCCACCGTCGCAAGCAACAGATTTGCCGCTGTGTTATCGCTTTGTTCGATCGCCGCCGCGCAAAGCGCCTCTACTGTCATGCCGCCTTCGCCGACGTGCTCCCTTGTCACCGGCGCATACTCCAGCAGGTCGGCCGCGGTGTAGGCGATCACGCGGTCGAGCTTTTCCGTTCCCGCATCGACGCGATGTAAGACCGCGCCGACGAGTGCGAGTTTAAAGGTGCTACAGAGCGGAAACCGCTCCTCGGATCGATGCTGAATCCACCGCTTTGTCCCTGTGTCGAACGCCGCCACACCGAGGCGTCCGTGCAACCTCGCCTCAATCGTGCCGATCCGTGCGGCAGCATCGGCATCATAGCCTCCGCTCGGATCCGCCGCGCTCAGGATCCCGCTACAAACCAGTGCAGTGGCCACAAAAATAGAACCTGCAGCGCGTCGCATTAGCCACACATCTGCCACGTGGTCCTCACATTGGCGAGTCACTAACTTATTTCCCGGTTGTCGTTTCGACATTGTTCCTCGTTGCGGCAACAAAAAACCGCCGGGGCATTTCTGCACCCGGCGGCTTCCGTAATCTTCAGCTAATCAGCTGTCGATCCTAGCTGTCTGCTACGAGTTCAGGTTCAGTGAATCGAGCGTCGGCTCATCGATCGTCGCCGTCGAGATCAGACCCGCATCGCTCTGGTAACCGATCAACGCACGGCGCGTCAGCGGCCCGAGTAATCCATCCACCTGGCCAGTGTAGTAACCCATGTCCTTTAACACTGCCTGCACATCTGCGGTCACGCGGTCAGGGCGTGTGCCACGATGACCTACATAGATCGGCGCGTCATAGGCGTAGTATTCGTGCTGGGGGCTATAGCCCCACGCTGGATACCAGTAGTTATTATTCTGGTAGTAGTAGCCGCCGCCGATTAGTTCCACCCGGCTGTAATGCGACCGGTAGTAGCTTTCGTCGTGCCGTTCCGGGCGATAAGAGCGGTAAACTTCATACTGCGGACCCTGCCAGCGATCGCTTCCTTCGAGGCGATAGTTAGGATTGAAGGTCACGGACGGAACCAGCTGTGGTTCCGGCTGCGCCACGAAGTTCGAATGCGCGGTCTGGATCTGCTGGAGCTTCTGCTCGTCCGGCTTCTTGGTCACCGCAGGTGTATTCGGCTTCGGTGTGCCAATTGCGATCGGTGCTGTGGACGTCGTCGTCGCTGGAGTCATGCTCGCGCTCGCTGCGGCGACCGGAGTAGTTGTCGCTGAGGTGCTAGCCGGCGCACTGGAAGCTGGCGTCGCAACCGCGCTCGCGCCTGCTGCTGGCGTGGTCGTCGCGGCGGCTGATGGAGCCGTCGCGGCGGACGGACTCGAGGATGCGGCCGGTTTCGCTGTCGCAGTGGCGGACGGCGAAGCTGTAGCCTTTGGCGTAGCCGATGCCGAGGCAGTGGCTGAAGGCATTGCCTTCGGAGTAGCCGGCGGCTTTTCGGACACCGCTGGCTTCTTCATGTTCTTCTTTGCATTTTCCGGAGCGCTCGCTGCCGGAGTAGCAGCGGCAGCTGGCTTCGCAGGTGTCATCACCGGGGCCGCTGAAGGCTTCACTTCCGGCTTTGCAGGAGTCGACACCGGCTTCATTGCTGGCGTCGGCGCAACTGGCTTCGGTGCCCCTGCTTCCACCTTGTGCTTTTCGATCTTAGGAGCCTCTGGAGCCTCCTGATGCTTTGGTTGTGGCGCTTCAGGCTTTGCGGCCTGCGGCGGCGGTGCGGTCTGAGGCCGGCCCTCTGGCGCGCCTTTCGGCTTTGCCTCTCCCGGCCCCTGCCCCTTCGCTTTTCCGGCGGGTTGCTTCTGCTTTTGGCCGGGTGACGCCGATTCCTCCGGCTGTTGCGCGAATGCTGCGGTCGTGGCGAGCGCCAACGAACAGCCGATCAATAGACTGGTGAACTTTTTCATATCTTAATGTGTTGGTCGTCGAAGGGCTGCGAATTATTCACAGCCGCAGCACTTACTGCCCGCGCGGTGTCAACATCGAACGCCACAGACGATTCGTAGCGCTGCCTCCTTTCGGTTCCCCTGCAGCAGCCCGCCCTCGTCACTCGCTATCGTCCGCCATCACATGACTGCCTCTTGTTCCGGCAAAAGCGCGCGACCTGCAGTCGTTAGTAGGACGCCTGCACTCCGAAGGTTATGGCGTTCGTATGAAAACTGTTGACCGTTACGTCAGCACGCGCCTGGTCGCCGTTGGCGATCACGGTCTTGAACGCCTCCGACGCATAGACATGCATCGCGTCCGAAACGCGGTATTCGGCGCGTAATTCGAGGATTGCCTCCGCGGTGCGGAGACGATGCGCGGGCCGCAGGAAATTCGATGGCCGACGCGAGAACCGCGCGACCTCGGGCTCCGTCACCAGCGATATCTCCCAAGGAGTTTTTTTGTAGCGCAGCTCGAACCCCGCCGCTGCCACTCGCGCGTCATAGTAACCGTTAGTTACGTCGCTATTTGG
>JALYXP010000222.1 GCA_030947045.1 Verrucomicrobiota bacterium
GGCGCGAACGAATTCGGGGTCCGTTTTTGGAGCCCCATTCTCGGAGCCGGCACGAGCCTGCTGCTTTACTATTTCGCGCGCCGACTCTTTAGCGAAGGGACCGGTTTCTGGTTCGTAATCGCGTTAAACGTGACGCCGATTTTTAACATCGGCTCGTTCGTCATGACGATCGATCCGCTTTCAATCTTCTTCTGGGTCGCAGCGATGTTCACTTTCTGGCTGGCGACGGAACGGAGCCCGAATTTCTCCTGGTATTGGCCTTTGACCGGCCTGCTGATCGGCATCGGGTTCCTCTGCAAATATACGAACGCGCTGGAGCTAATCTCGATTCTGCTCGTGCTGGCGTTAACCCCGCGGCTGCGGCGCGAGTTTCGCCGCCCGGGATTATATCTCCTGCTCGCGACGTTCGCGGTCTGCACGATTCCGCCGCTGCTGTGGAATTCACAGCACGCTTGGGCCACTGTCGGCCATCTGCGTTCGCGCGGGAACCTCGATCAAACGCCGAGCTTCAATCCAGTCGAGCTGCTGACATTTCTTGGCGTGCACTTCGGCGTCTATTCGCCGCTGCTTTTTCTCGGCCTCGCGTGGGCGGTGATCGCGGGATGGCGGCGAGCCAACCAGCAGTTCAAAGGAGTTTTCCTGCTTTGGTTTGGCGTGCCGGTGTTCGCGTTCTATTTCCTGCTTTCGATCAACGAAGCCGCTAATCCTAACTGGGATGGCCTCGCGTTTCTTAGCCTCGGCGTCTTCGCTTGCTCCTACTGGCGCGAGCGGATGGAATCACGACCTGCGCTGATGCGCTGGTCGGCTGCAGGGTTGGCGGTCGGTTTGCTGATGAGTCTGCTGGCGGTGAACACAGACCTGCTGCGCAGCAGCCACATCGCTTTTCCACGACGCGATCCAGCTGACCGAATGCGCGGGTGGCGTTCGGCCGCGCATGCCGTCGAGGAGGTGCGCGACACTGTCGAAAAAGAGCTCGGGCAGCGCGTGTTCATGATCGCCGACGAACGCGACCGCGCGTCCGAATTAGCCTTCTACTTCCGCGACAAACGCATCGAAGGTCCGCACCACCCGCCGGTTTACATCCCGGAATCACAGGATATTGCGAACCAGTTTTCATTCTGGCCGCGCTACGACGAGTTTGCCCCGGCGGCAGGCACGAGCCCGCCGGCAGAAGGCGACATTTACACCGAGGAAGGTGCGAACCCGTTCGAAGGGCGGACCGCGCTTTTCGTCCAGGCAAATGCCAAAGGCGAGGCACCGCACAGTATTCGCGGCGCGTTCGAATCGACGGAGAAATTCGCCACGATCGAGGTTCGCCGATTCGGCGCGATCGTGCGGACGCTTGAAGTGTTCGTGTGCAAAAATTATCGGACGCTGCCGTTATGAGCGCAGCCTCGCAGACGGCGCCAGCAGTCTCGGTGGTCGTGCCGCTTTTCAACGAAGAGGAGAATGTTCCGCTTCTGCAAAGCGAGCTCACCGCCGCGCTCGCCGCCCTGGATTACGAGATCATCTTCGTCGACGACGGATCGCGCGACGCGACGGTATCGAAGATCGCGGCGGGGCCGCAGGTGCGCGTGCTGCAGTTCGAGCGCAACGCCGGCCAAAGCGCCGCGATGTACGCCGGCTTGCACGCCGCGCGAGGTGCGACGGCGGTGTTGATCGACGGGGATCTGCAGAATGATCCCGCCGACATTCCGAAACTGCTCCACGAGATCAATCGCGGCGCTGATCTCGTCTGCGGTTATCGAGCGGTCCGCAAAGACACGACCGTGAAGCGACTAACGAGTCGCATCGCAAATTTCGTCCGCAGCCGTTTCACGAAGGACGGCGTGCGCGATACGGGCTGTACGCTCAAGGCGATGCGGCGCGAGTGCGTGCACGCGCTGGTGCCGTTCAAGGGCATGCATCGGTTTATCCCGGCGCTGATCAAGGGCGCTGGATACCGGATTGTCGAAGTGCCGGTAAATCATCGCGCGCGGCAGTTTGGCGTCAGTAAATACGGCCTCGGGAATCGCGCGGTGCGCGCCAC
>JALYXP010000232.1 GCA_030947045.1 Verrucomicrobiota bacterium
CCCGGCAAAACTCCGGGCACACCGCCGAGCAAGACGCCGCTGCCACCATTGTGCTTCGCGAGATAATAAGCGCCCATCACGACCGACATGCGTCCCGCGATCTCGCTCATCGGCTCGAGCAGCGGCAGTTTGTTGCCCACCTGGATTGTCTCGTAGGCAACGCCGGTTACGCCCGATGCGAGCAGCGCGTCGGTCAACGGCCGACTTGCCGCGAGGTGCAGATAAGTGAAAAGGATCTGGTCTTTGCGGAGTAGCGGGAATTCAGCTTTGAGCGGCTCCTTCACCTTCACGATCATGTCGGCCTGCCGGAAAACTTCCTCCGCGGTGTCGATGATCTTTGCGCCTACTGCGACATAGCTTTCGTCCGGAAAACCACAACCGGCGCCCGCGCTTTTTTGCACGAGGACCGTATGGCCGCGGCGAGTTAAAGTGTTCGCAGTCGAGGGGAGCAGGCCGACGCGATGCTCCTGCTCTTTAATTTCTTTCGGAACGCCGATGATCATCCCCCTGCTCTCGCAGAAGTTTCGGCGTGGCGCTAGTTCAAAGAGGGATCGTCAGGCGCGGCCGCGAGTAATTTATACCACGGCCCAAGGCCCCTCATGATCTCGAACCAGAGCTTCGGCAACTGATCCGGCGCGAGAGCTGCACGGCTCGGCCTTTGCAAAATCCACGCCTTCTGTTTCATCTCTGCTTCCAGTTGGCCGGCACTCCAGCCAGCGTAGCCGACGAATGCCCGGATCGACGCGGGATCTTCGCCGGCGCGTTCGTGCGCTTCATCGACGTCGACGTTGTGATTGAGTTTCAAGCCGTTGCCGTCGATCCACTCGAAGGTCGCGAACATCAGCTGATTTTTTCCTACAGGGCCGCCGAGAAACACCGGCACCTCAGCCAGACCATCAGGCGGGGTTTCGCCCACCAGGTCAGCGACATGTTTGTCGAGAGGACGGTTTAAAATCACGCCCATCGCACCTTCGCTCGGATCGTGCGAGGAGATGAAAAGCACGCTCCGCCGAAAGTTCGGGTCGAGCATGTTCGGATGCGCGATGAGCAACGAGCCCGCGAACCCCTGCGGCGCGTCTTCTCCCCGGTTGCGCATAAATAAACTAGATCGCGCGCGAGCAACGCACGCAAGCAGAAGCTTACCGCGCGGTGAGTTGTTGGTCGGCGAGTTCGAACACTTGTCCGTCAGCTGTTTCGTCACGCCAGCTCATGTTCGTGGCGGTCACCAGTTTCTGCGCCGTCGCCGGCAAGGCGCCGAGCAGACGGTTTCGTCGTGAAGGATCCAACTCGCCGAAAATGTCGTCGATCAACAGCAGCGGCTGCGTCCCTTCTTGCGTCTCGAAGACGCGCGCCTGCGCAATCTTGAGCGACAACGCGATCGTGCGTTGCTGCCCTTCTGATGCGAACAGGCTCGCAGCCATTCCGTCGACCAGCAACGTAAGATCGTCGCGATGCGGGCCGACGACCGTCTGACGCAAACGCGCTTCTGCGGGCGCCGAGTCCGCTAGCTCGGCGGCAAAGTCCGCTCCATTTCCCGGCGTGAACTGAAGCGCGAAAGTCTCATTCATCCCGCTAATCTCTCGATGTGTCTCCGCGGCAAAAGGGGTGAGGCGTACAACCAGCGAGCCGCGCAAGGCCGAGAGCTTTCCGCCATGTTCGAGCAGTGGCGGATCGTAGGCAGCGACTTCGCGCGGGCGCGGCTGAGCGGATTTCAAAAGCATGTTGCGGGCACGCAGAGCGCGCTCGTAGGCGCGCAAGGTCGGCCGGTAGGTCGGCTCGATTTGCATGCCGAGAAAGTCGAGAAAGCGCCGTCTAAATTCCGAGCCACCGCGCACCAGTTCGATGTCGGTATTCGCGAGTGAAACCACACGTCCGATTCGCAGATACTCAGCCGCTCCGCGCTGCTCCACGTGATCGAACTCGAGCTTCCGTCGCAGCGTGCTGTAGCGAAAATCGAGCGTGTGGCCGTCGCACTGGCCCGCCGCGCCGAACCATTTCGCGCCGATCTTCACCAGCGGCGCGAGTGATGAGCTTCGCTGCGATTGCAGCCGCAAGAGCACGCAAGCCGCCTCGAGAATAGAAGTCTTCCCCTGGCCGTTCTGCCCGATGAAGAAGTTAAAGCCGGGCGCAAGATCGACCCTGAGCGACTCAAAGCAGCGAAATTGGCGCAGCTGCAACTCGGTCAACATTCGGCTCACACCTATCACCAAAACCGCTCGAGTGCGCGCTTTCGCGATGGCTCCACCGCATGGCCTGCTCCGTGCTATTACCGAGATAGTTGTTGCGATTCCGCGGCTTCGAGTCTACTTGATCCGCAGTTTTGGAAGATTGTTCTGGGGGGAACAGCCGCCCTTCGTGTCCTTTGGGCGCGGGGGGCGGTACTTTTTTGTCCTGACGCATGGAAACACCTCCTTCGCAGCGACCATCGCGACGCTTTTCATGGGCACTCGCCTTCACCCTGGTTGCGTTCGCTGCCCTCGCGCTCGTCGCGTTCATCTTCTTCCGTCTCGAGACTTGGCCTATGCGCACGGGCCGCGAGAGCACCGCCGAGCTTGAGCGCCTCGCCACAAAGGTGCGCGCGGCCTTCGTCGAAATCGCGCAGCTCCAGCCGCAGGTCAGAATCAATAACCGCGTCTACCTAGAGCAGACCACGCCCGTCGCGGAGCTCGCAGTCTTGACGCGGCAAGTCGAAGTGGAGCACGAATTTACGCACACTTGGGTCGGCAGCACGAAGCGGGTGAAGCTTCATGGCCGTTTCCTAGTGAAGGCCGGCTTCGATTTACACGAGCACGTTAAAGCCGACGTAACCGACACCGGAATTAGCGTCGAATTGCCGCACGCGCAGATCCTTGGCGTAGAGCAACAGCAGGTCGAGGTGCAGGAGTTTGAGAACGGTTATTGGAACCGCATCTCCGCTGCCGATGTGGAGAACGAGCTCGCCACAATGCCAAAACTCGCGCGCGAGAAAGCGCAAGCCAGCAAACTCCCCGCCGAAGCCGAGGAAGCGCTGCGGAAACAACTCACAGATCGGATCGGCGGGAACAGGCCGCTGCAGCTCCTGTTTGACGGCGACTCTGCGCCGGTGATCCCCAAGCCGTAGCCGACAGTGGGCTTGCTCGTGCGGGCGTTCGGCCTCAAAACAGTCCGGCGATGAATTTCCAACGCTCTATTATCGTCACGGGCTTGGCATCGCTAGTCGCAGTGACGGTCGTGGCCTTGCTTACGCCGATCGTGGTCGCAAGCGGCGTTCGGACATGGGTGTGGTATCACGCCCGGCAGGAAGGTCTGGCGGTCGACGTTGCAACGGTGGAAGCACCGTTATTGCGGCCCGTGGTTTTGCACAACGTTCAGCTGCGCGGTCTCACATCGAGTGGGCTGGACGTAGATCTTCAGATCGCACGGGTTCAAGTCGGGCTCGATTTCCGCGCGATCCTGAGCCGGTCGGAGGCACGCCCGATCCGCGATCTTTCTGTCGATGGAACACACGTTGTCGTGCGGAAATCGATCGCACAGCCGACCGCGAGCAGGCACGCCGGCAGCAGTCCGCTCGCGCGCCTATTCGCCGATGCCTTCCGGGTGTCGCACCTCGACTTCCGTTTCGAGAGTGCCGGCACGATCGTCGAGGCCCGCGATGTATCGATCTCCGCGAGCGAGGTCGAGACCGGCTCGCTGACCATTGCCGACCTCGCGATAGCCTCGCCGTTGGTCAGTAAGCGTTTTACGAACCTGCGGGGCGCGACCTCCTGGCAAAATCAAAGACTCACACTCGGCGCGATTACGCTCGCGCGCGGCATCGACATCGACGCGATCACCGCGGACTTCAGCCACGCTGCGGCCCATCGAATCGGCCTCGAGTTCAACATCGACATCTTCGGCGGAAAATTGCGCGCCAACGTCATGAGCGACACGCGCGACCAGCGGCAACTCTGGGACCTTGCCGGGACCGCCTCTGAAATCTCGATCGCGCAAATGTCCGAGATGCTCGGCTGGCAGCAGTCGGCCGCCGGGGCGATCCGCACGTGCAAATTTACCTTCCGCGGCGACGCCTCCGATCCGCTTCGGTCGACCGCATCAATCTGGGCAGAAGTGAGCGGCTTCGCCTTCGCTGGCCGCACCGCCGAAACGATTATGCTTGGCGGATCGATCTACGCTCATCGCCTGCACCTGGAGCAGCTTTACGTGAAGCAGCCAAACAATCAGTTTACCTTGAGCGGAGACTCACCGTTGCCGCTACGGTCGGAGGCATGGACGAAGGGCGCGTGGAACGCTGATCTTTCCGCGAACATCGGCGACCTCGATGGATTTGCGCGGCTCTTCGGCGCGCACCCAGGCGAGTACACTGGCGGGATCGCAGCGGATGGCACATTCGTTTCCGACGGACGCAAGGTGCGCGCGACACTGAGCGCGACCGGCGAGATCCAGCTGCTCGACGCTCGTCTCACTGAGGGGGCGCATGTCTCAGCGGACGTTAGCTGCAACGGCGGCGACGCTATTCTCCGCTACGCTGAATTTAAGAGTGGTGACGCAGAAATTGGGATCTGGGGAGAGATCGCATTCGCAGACTTGCGGAGGTTTGAGGCGAAGTTTTTTCCGACGGCGCCGCTCGCGGAAATCTCATCAGCGCCGTCAGGAAGCTGCATCCGGCGTCTCTCGCTCGCGCCGCTTGCGAGCGACGACGCCACGAGATCTCAGGTGGATGAAATCACGGTGCATGGTGGCTTGTCACAGGCCGACTGGAGCATGTCGCTGCACAGCTCTGCAGCCGAAAATGCTGGCGTCGTGCGCACTTTCGCTATCTGTCCTGCAACCGCCGCCGCGGACGAACTTCGCCTCGTCGCGCGATCGCCTTCCGCTCGTTAGGCGACGCGCCAACGCGCCAGGCGTTCGGTTAATTGCGGAGTCACACTCACACGAAGATCAGCTCCGGCATCGAGCCGCAGAAGCTCGCCGCCCTCGCGTTCGAAAATCAACCGCACTCCCGTCGCGCCCGGCGACGTTGCCAGGATCGCACGCACTTCGCGCAGGTCAGAAGAGTTCGCGCCCGCCGAAAACCGCAGCACCATCGCCTCGATCTTCTCAACAACCGCAGGAGCGGCGACCGGCGCGGGATCGGGCGCGAGCGACTTCACCTTCTGCGCGGTCGCGCGCACCGTGTCATCGCGTTTATCGAGCGTCCCTTGGATAGCGATGACGCGGCCCGGTGCGAGCGTGTCGGCAAGCTTCGCGTAGACCTCATTCCAGACAACGACTTCGAGCGTGCCAGTTAGATCCTCCACGAACACGACTCCGAATGGTTTCCCTTCCTTCTTCGTAAATTTCTTGTCCACCTGCGTGATCGAACCCGCCACCCGGAACGTCGCGCGGTCCGGCAGCTCGCCTAACGAGGCGATTGGTTGATAACTTCCGGCTGCAATCGTACGAGCGTAGGCATCGAGCGGATGGCCCGTGACGTAAAACCCGAGCAGTTCCTTTTCATACGTCATCATCTCGTGCTGACTCCAGGCGGCTACTTTTCTCGACGATGTTTTGCTGGCCGGCGGCGGCATGTCTTCGAACAGCGACACCTGCCCGCTGGCCCGGTCGCGGTGTGATGCCGACGCGCTCGCGAGGGAATCTTCAATGCACTCGAACAACTCCGCTCGGTCACGCCCGAGGAAGTCGAACGCTCCCGCTTTGACAAGGCTTTCCAGCATCTTGCGGTTAGCGACACGCGAATCGAGGCGACGGCAGAAGTCCTCCAGCGAAGCAAATGGCCCTGCTGCCTTGCGCTCGCGGATCGCCGCTTCCATCGCGGCTTCGCCGACGTTCTTGATCGCGGCGAGACCGTAGCGCACCGACATGCCTGCGTCAGTTGCCTCAGGCGTGAATTTTAAGCTGCTGCGATTCACGTCCGGCGGAAGAATCGGAACACCCATCCGTTTGCATTCGCCTACAAAGACTGAAATTTTCTCGGTGTTATCGATTTCGTTGCTCAGCAAGCCGGCCATGAACTCGACCGGATAATTCGCTTTCAGAAACGCAGTCTGATAGCTGATCAAGCCATACGCGGCGCTATGACTCTTGTTGAATCCGTAGCCGGCGAACTTCTCCAGCAGATCGAAAATCGTATTCGCTTTTTTTTCGCCGATGTTGTTCGTCGCCGCGCAACCGCGGATGAAGGTCGCGCGTTCCTTCGCCATCTTCTCGCGATCTTTCTTGCCCATCGCGCGCCGCAGCAAATCAGCTTGGCCTAACGAGTAGCCCGCCAGCCGGCTCGCTGCCGCCATGACCTGCTCCTGGTAGATCATGACGCCGTAAGTATCCGAGCAGACTTCCTCGAGCAGCGGGTGCTCGTATTTGATCTTGGTGAGCCCCTTCTTGCGCTTGATGAAGTCCGGAATTAGCTCCATCGGTCCCGGCCGGTAGAGCGCGATCAACGCGATGATGTCGTCGATCTTCTGCACATCGAAGTTCTTGCAGAGGCTCGTCATTCCACCGGATTCCAACTGGAAGACGCCGACTGTTTCGCCGCGGTTTAGAAGCGCGAACGTTTCCTGGTTATCGAGCGGGATTTGGCTGAGCGTAAACTCCGGCTCGCGCTGCCTGATCAACGTGATCGTGTCTTCAATCACGGTGAGCGTCTTCAGCCCGAGAAAGTCCATCTTTAGCATGCCGAGATCGGTTAGCGGACCCATCGCGAACTGGCTGACCACATCGGTGCCTTTGCTGTCTCGGCAGAGTGGAACGTATTCCGAGAGGTCGCGATCGCCGATCACGACGCCGGCGGCGTGCACGCCTGCGTTGCGGGAAAGACCTTCGAGCACGAGCGCATAATCCCAGAGCTGCTTCGTCGAGGCTTCGCTCGCGATCGCCTGTTTCAACTCCGGCGTCTTCTCGGCGGCGGACGCGAGTGTGATGTTCAGCTCGTTCGGAATCATCTTCGCGATCCGATCCGCTTCGCCGTAGCTGAGACCAATCACGCGACCAACATCGCGCACCACACTTTTCGCCTTCAACTTGCCGAAAGTGATGATCTGCGACACGCGGCGCTCGCCGTATTTCTGCCGCACGTAATCGAGCACTTCGCTGCGACGCGCTTCACAAAAATCAACGTCGATATCCGGCGGGGAGACGCGCTCGGGATTCAGGAACCGTTCAAAGAGCAGGTTGAATTGCAGCGGGTCAACGTCGGTGATGCCGAGCACATACGCGACCATCGAGCCAGCCGCTGAACCGCGGCCCGGACCGACCGGGATGCCGCGTTGCTTTGCGAAATGAATGAAGTCCCAGACGATCAGGAAGTAGCTGACGAAGCCTGTCTTTTCGAGCACGTCGAGCTCGTAATCGAGTCTCGTGATGAGCTCGCTGTCGGTCCGATCGCCGTAACGTTCGTGCAGTCCCTTGTAGCAAAGTTCGCGCAGATACGCCTCGCGCGTTTTGCCTTCCGGCGCGGGGTATTCCGGGTATTTCGATTTGCCAAATTCCAGATCGAGGTTGCAGCGTTCTGCGATCTCGAGCGTGTTCGTAATCGCGCTCGGATGTTCAGCAAACAACGCCCGCATTTCCGCGCCGGACTTGAAGTAAAGCTCCGGCGTGTAACGCATCCGGCGTTCGTCGTGCACCATCTTGCCGGTGCCGATGCAGATCATCACGTCGTGTGCGTCGTGATGCGCTCGCTCGAGGAAGTGCACATCGTTCGCCGCGACGAGCCCCAAGCCGAATTCCTTCGCCAAAGCGGGCAGCACACGATTGCACTTTTGCTGCGCTTCGATCCCGTGGTCGTGGAGTTCGAGGAAAAAATTCTCCGCGCCGAGAATGTCGCGAAACTCGGCCGCGCTCTGCCGCGCCTTCGCGAGATTATCTGACTGGATCGCCATGTTGATCTCGCCCTTCAGGCAAGCGCTCATCCCGATCAGACCAGCCGAGTGCGAAGCGAGCAGTTCCTTGTCGATGCGCGGCTTGTAATGCATGCCGTCGAGATGCGCGCGAGAGATGAGCTTTACGAGATTGCGGTAGCCGGTCTCATCCTTCGCCAACAGCGTGAAGTGATACGCGGCGTCGCGTTGATTATTCGGCCGGTCTTTGATCGAACCGGGAGCCATGTAGGCCTCGCAGCCGATGATCGGTTTCACGCCCGCTTTCGTGGCTTCCTGATAGAATTCGATCGCGCCGTACAGGTTACCGTGATCGGTCATCGCGACCGCAGGCATCCCGAATTCCACCGCCTTTTTCATGAGCTCTTTCATCCGGATCGCGCCGTCGAGAAGCGAGTATTCCGTATGCAGATGGAGGTGGACGAAGGGCTCAGCAGGCATCTAGCCCGAGTATAGCTGCTGCGGTTCCGCCGGCAAGATATCGCAAGATGTTGCGGTAGCCGATTTCACCACATTTCTGTGTTGCAGGTTACGCAGGCGATTGTTAAGAGAGCGCGTGCCGCATTCAGCTTCTCATTGATCTGAAGCGCAGACGCGGCCCAGCCTACTCGCCATGAAAAAACTCGAAGCCGTCATTAAGCCGTTCAAACTCGAGGAAGTAAAAGAAGCGCTCGCCGAGCTCGGGATCGAAGGAATGACGGTCACCGAAGTCAAAGGCTTCGGGCGTCAAAAGGGCCACACCGAAATCTACCGTGGCAGCGAATACACCGTTGATTTCCTACCGAAGGTGAAGATCGAAATCGTGCTCGCCGACGACATGGTCGACAAAGCCGTGAGCCTAGTCGTCAGCGCCGCGAAGACCGGCAAAATTGGCGATGGTAAAGTCTTCGTTCTTCCGGTCGAACATGCCGTCCGCATCCGCACCGAAGAGATCGGCGAAAAAGCCGTTTGATCTGAAAAGGCGAGTCGCGTCCAGTAGGTCATCCCGAGGAAAGTCGAGGGACCCCGCGGCGACACGACTGGGTTATGCTGCGGGGTCCCTCTACTTCGCTTCGCTGCGATCGGGATGACGCGCGCGCGACTGATCAAATTTAACCTTTAACAGACTGCGACTGAAATGGCCAAAGACACGAAAGACGCCTCTGACGTCAGCAAGATGATCAAGGATCACGGGGTCAAACTCGTGGACTTCAAATTCACCGACCTGCCCGGGAGCTGGCAGCATTTCACCACCACGCTAACGGAGTACAGCGAGGATATTTTCACTGAAGGCCTTGGCTTCGATGGGTCGAGCATCCGCGGCTGGCGCGCGATCAACGCGAGCGACATGCTCGTCATCCCCGACCCGAGCACCGCTTGGATCGATGTCTTCAATGCCGAACCGACGCTCAGCCTGATCTGCACCATCGTCGATCCGATTACCCGCGAGCCTTACGATCGCGATCCGCGCGGCGTTGCAGAAAAAGCGGAGGCTTACTTGCAAAGCACAGGCATTGCCGACACCGCGTTCTTTGGTCCGGAAGCGGAGTTTTTTATCTTCGACGAAGTGCGGTTCAGCAACACCGGCAACTCATCGTTCCATCTCGTCGATAGCGCGGAAGGGCATTGGAACAGCGGCAAGGAAGAATTCCCGAACCTCGGGTACAAGATCCGCGCGAAGGAAGGCTACTTCCCCGTTTCGCCAGCGGACACGCAGCAGGATATCCGCAACGAGATGTGCCTGGAGCTCGAGAAAGCCGGCATCCCGATCGAGCGCCAGCATCACGAAGTCGCGACCGC
>JALYXP010000266.1 GCA_030947045.1 Verrucomicrobiota bacterium
TCGCTGTTCACACCACGAGGCTAGCGCACCGCGCGCGCCGCAGCATCCAAGAACTATGAGCCCGCGGGCGCGTTCTTTGGACGAGTCGCGATCTTCGCGCTGCCGAGGAACGTCGCTTCTTCGTCAACGACGAGACGCGGCGCTTCGATGTCACCGCGCAATGTGCAACCCGAGTGCAGCTCGCAGCGCTCCACCGCGGTGACGTTGCCGTCGATCGTGCCATAGACAACCACCGAGCCGGTCCGGATCTCGCCAGTAATGTGCCCATTCTTCCCAACGGTGAGTCGCCCACCGGAATCAATCGAGCCTTCGACATCGCAATCGATCACCAGCTCGTTGGTGAACTTAACCGAGCCTGTGATCGAAACGCCGCTCGAGAGCACGCCGCCGGAGGACCGTCCATTGCTGCCGGCTCCGCTGGCCGGGCTCGGCGGGGTTGATCCAGTCGATTCGGTTTTCGGTGAAGGGGTAAACATCTGCATATGATCTCTCTTAAAGCTCCGTGCTGCATCGTCGCCCGATCGGTAAATCGCTCGAACAGTGCTGAATGCCGGAACGCATCTTGGCAGGTTTTGCAACGGCGGCACAGTAAAAATATGTGCGCCAACACCGCCGGCGTTCTTCACCGCTACGCGCGCGATGCGCCGCCGCCCTTCGAATGTGAGTGGTGAGCACATCTCCCGCCGATGAATCCCGCGAAACATTCGCGGCGGAGCACGCTGTTTCAGAGCGAGAGCGGCGACGTGATCGCATCGCCATGCAAGTGGCGAAGATCGGCACCTGGACGCGCGACATGCAGACGGGCGGGATCGAATGGTCGCCTGAGCTCACAGAGCTGTTCGGTCTCGCGCCGGACGAGGCGCCAACGACGTCAGAGGAGTTTCTGGACTTAGTCCATCCAGACGATCGCGCACGCTTCAGTGCCGAAGTAGCCGCTGCGGTGGAGGCTCACACAGATTATCATTTCGAGTTCCGTTATCGCCACAGCTCGGGTGAGGACCGTTGGATGGCCGGGCGCGGCCGCGGTTTTTATGATGACCATGGCAAGGTCACCGAGCTCGCGGGCGTCGGGATCGACATCACCGATGAGCGTCAAGCGCGTGAAGAGGCGGACGACCGCGCGTCGTTGCTGCGACAGATCGGGGATAATCTTCCGCACGGCGCGCTCTATCAGGTCGTCGCGGAGAGAGATGGGGGTCGGCGCTTCGTTTACTGGAGCGCTGGCATCGAGCAACTCATCGGCGTCGCCGCGAGCGAGGCGCTGGAAGATCCCGCCAAACTTTATCAGCTCATTCACCCGGACGATTTGCCGTCGCTCGCGCGAGCTGAGCAAGCATCGCTCGACGCGCTGACGCAGTTCGACGAGACGGTCCGGATTCAGCATGCGCGGACCCGGCAATGGCACTGGGTGCGGCTCCGTTCGGCGCCTCGCCGGCTCGCCGACGGGCGCGTCGTCTGGGATGGCATCTACGCCGATGTCACCGACCAACGGAACATCGCGCAAGCCCTCACGCATTCACTGGAGCGTCTCGATCTTGCGCAGCAGGCAGGCCACATCGGCGTTTTCGATTGGGACATCCAGACCGGCGCGTTGATTTGGAACGACGAGGAGCAACGCATCTTCGGCCTCGAGCCAGGAACATTCGGAGGCACCGTCGAAGCTTGGAACGAGCGTGTGTTACCGGCCGATCGCGAGCCGACACGAGAGGCGATTTTTGCCGCGATGGAACGCCGCGAGCCTCAGCTGAAACTTTCGTTCCGGATCGTCACTCCTGCAGGGGTAACTCGCACCATCGAGGCCGCCGCGCGTTTCTCTTATGACCGTGCCGGCGAGCCGCTGCGGATGGTGGGCGTGAACATCGACGTCACCGAAAGACTCGCCGCGGAGAGGGCACTCCTCGCGGCTGATCGACGCAAAAGCGAGTTCCTGGCGATGCTCTCGCACGAACTGCGCAACCCGCTCGCGGCCATCTCGAACGCGCTGGAGTTATCCAACTCGACACCTGCCGATCCCGCGACCTCAGAATGGACGAACATCGTGATGCGCCGGCAGGTCACGCATCTCACGCATCTCGTCGACGACTTGTTAGACGTGACTCGCATCACGAGCGGGAAGATCGAGCTGCGCACGCACCGGCTCGATCTCGCGGATGTTCTCGACAGCGCGACTGGTGGCTTGCGGCTCCTTTTCGCGCAGCGGAACCAGGAGCTCGTTCGCTCGTATCCGCGCGGCGTGATGCCGATCGATGCCGACCAGACGCGCCTCGAACAAGTGGTTGTGAATTTGCTCACGAACGCAGCGAAATATACGCCGCACGGCGGGCGCATTTCCGTCACCGCGCACGTCGACGGCAGCGAAATTGTGCTGTC
>JALYXP010000292.1 GCA_030947045.1 Verrucomicrobiota bacterium
CGCGTGAAACATATTGCGCCGGCTGATTATCGGCAGGGAACGCACCTGCGAATGTTGCTCGAGCAGATGGTCGAGGAGACGGCGAACCGCATTGTCGCGGAGCGGCGGATTGCGATCGAGACGGGCACCGTCCGCGCGCCGAAGCACTGAGCGTTTTGCTGTCATCCCGAGCGAAGTCGAGGGACCCCGTCGCGTTACCGTTGATGCGATTCCACGGGGTCCCTCGGCTCCGCTCGGGATGACCGAATGATTCGTCTCGCGTCACTTTTGCGAAAACGCCAGCAGCCGAGCGACCAGCAGGCGACTGCGATGACCATGTTCGACCCGACAAGCACGACAACGCTGATCAATTCATCTTCGCGCAGCAGCAGCTCCTTGAGCGCGTTCGAAACCGCGTAAAGCGCGATCACCAGCAGGAGCAGGCGTAATGTCAGAACGACTGCGTGTTTCATGCGATCAAAGAAGCTCGCCGGGGGCAGTGTGTGTCGCGATTTCCGCAGTCCGCAGGGTGCGACGCCAGCGGCCGCGATCTCGCCGGAGTAGACCTTGCGGAAAACCGACAACGAACGTGGTGAGCGAGATCGCGAAGAAGTATATCGGGTAGAGCGGGGAAAGAAGGAACAGCTTCGGGTAAAGCTTCCAACGCGAACGGTCGAGCAGCGTCGCGATCAACAGTTGGACAAAGAAAAACCCGAAGCAAATACCGGCGTAGACGAGTGCGCGGACGACGACAGCACTTTCAAAGCCGCTGTGTCCCTGGAGCACGTGAGCCGTTGAGCGGACCAATCGCACGCAGCCGACGAAGAGCGAAGCCCACAGCCACGCTGCGCCGAGGAGTGAGATGAGAGCCACCGGCACGTGCGTCGCACCCGCCCGCATTGTTCCGCTAAAATGATCGCGCACCGCACGACCGAGGCCGCGACTCCAGCGGCGCCGTTGCCTCCAAAGCCCGCTCCAGCTCGGCACCATCTCGACAAGCGCGATCGTGCGTTCGTATGCGATCCGCCAGCCGCTCGATTGCAAGCGCCACGAGAGATCGATGTCTTCCGCTGCGGTCGCTTCATTCCACCCGCCAACATCGAGCAGCGCCTGCCGCCGAAACGCGACCCATGCGCCGGAGACAGTCATGATGCCGCCCCATTGTTCCTCCGCGTTTTTCACGAGGCCGATGACGGCGAGATAATCGAGCGCCTGCATCAGCTGCGGGAGGGAACGCGTTTGGCTCGGCCAAATCTTGCCGGTCACGCCGCCGACGTCAGGTTCAGCGAACCGCGCAAGCATCGGGCGCCAGTCGGTGCTGTGAACGACCGTGTCTGCGTCGAGGCAGAACAAGACGTCAGACGTCGCTTCCTTGAGCGCAGCATTCAACGCCGCCGCTTTCCCGACATTCGCGGAAAGCCGAATCATTCGCGCGCGCGCCGGCAATGTTGCCGAATCGATCTCGTCTGCGCCTGAACCGCGCGGGCTGCCGTCATCCACCAGGATGATCTCAGCGACGGGTGGCGTGACCTGCGAGACGCTCATCGCCGTGCGCAGCGCTCCAGCCGGCTCCGCATAGAACGGGATGATGACGCTGAAACTTGGATGCGTCTCCGGAAGCCGGCGGTGGCGGAGCGATCGAACGAGGCTTCCTAAACCGTAGAGACACCAGAGCAGGCAGACGACGAGCGGGAAGAGATCGATGTATTCGGCGAGCGAGACGAACGTGCCGTGCGGCCACTCCGTGAGATCGTGCGCCTCGCTGATCCAGTGATCGGTGAAGCGGTGGCCGAGATCATTAAGATCGATCAGCGAAAGCCAGTGCATTGTGCGGTTTATTTCCCGCCGGGGCCATAACGCGGCGCGAAGAGTGCGAGCGTTTGATCGATCGCGCCGAGCAACCCGCCATCGAGGGGATGCGTGCGGCGTAATTCAAGCAGGCGTGCACTCCCGGCAGCCGCTTCTCCGCGCAGGAACTCCACTGAAGCACGTGCGATCTCCGCCTCGGGGCGCGCCGCGTTTTCGGGCGTTAATTGCGCGAGCGTAGCGGTCAACATCGCGCGGCTCATGGAGACGCGGCCGGTCTTCAGGAATGCCAGCCACCAGGCTTGCTGCTCTGCGGCGTCCGTTGGAAATGTCACCGGCACCTTCTCGTCGCCCCGCATCACCGGCACGCGCGGGAGGTCATCTTCGCGCGTGTTTTCGTGGGTCACGAAAGTCGCCGGCGCATCGAAGAGGAGGAAGTGCGTGAACCCCATCTGCCGAGCGATCGCTTTGGCCGCTTGGTTCCATTCGCCGTACGGCCAGCAGAAAATCGTTGGCGCGGGGAAGCCGTGCTCGACCAGCTTCTTCCGGTTCGTGTTCATGTCGATACGAATGCGGCGCTCATATTCCTCATTTGTCTCGATCCGCCCGCGCTCGAGCAGAAACTGCCGGATCGTTTCCGCCGGAAACGCGTCGTCACTTCCCGGGACCTCGGTGGCCTGGTAATGCAGCCCGTCTGAATGCGCGACCACATCGACATTTTGGTCGTCGAGCAACTCCTTTGCTTGCGCCCAGTTCATGGTCGCGTCTTGCACTCCGCCCTGATTGCTCGTTCGCGGGATCTCGCCCGGCTCGCTTAGCCAGCTCGTAACGAGCGCAATCGTATAAGGAAATTTCGCTTTCGCAGCGCGTGGTCGAAGAAACTTCCAAACGGTTTCCGAGCCATCGTCTGTTGTGATGACAATCGGCTTGGGCGGCAACATCGCGGCATCGCCTGTGATCAGATAACTCTGTAGGCGGCTGATCGGGCAGATATTGAAGCCAGCATCGCCAAGTGCCTTGATGAGGGCATCAAGATACGCCGTGCTGCACCGATAAAGGTAAGGGGAATCGGCGACTGGCGTGTCGGCAAAGATGTGAAACGCGAGCACCGGACAGACCGGCTCGTCTCCCTTTGGCGCAAGTGCGTTGCGTTTATAAAGCTCCGCCAGACAAGTAACGCTCCAGACCGTGGCGTCGTCCGGGAATGCCTTTGGCTCCACGCTCTTACGGGCTGGGGGCGAAATTGGAGCTGTCTTTAGGCTCGCGCTGATCGCGTTACTCGCCGAGACGCCGGCGAGCGCGCGGGTTTGAGACGTGGATCGCTCGACCTGTCGAAGCTTGTCAAAAGTCTTCTGCTCCCACGTGCCGTAAGTGAACCACGACAAGCCAGCGAGCGGATCCGACGGCAGATTCTTCACCGCGCGTTCGAGTTCACCGATAGGGCTGTCGATACCAAGCGTCGGCCAGAAGGCGGTGCCGCGGGTGAGGCCACGCTGATGCGGCGCAATCTCACTATCGCCGACCCATTCCGGCGTCTTCTTCCAATCCGGCCAGTAGCCCATCGGTTGGAGATAATCGAGGCCGCACCTCGCGAGTCGCGGATAGCTCTGGGACGCTTCGGTGAACTCCGCCGGGAGCAGAAACGCGCTCCACTTCACGTTCGGATGGCGATTCCGCAGGGCGTAAACGGTTCGACCAATCCAATCCGCGAGTGTATTCGCGCGGAGCTCGTACCACCGCGCTTTTGTGTAATCATTCTGCAGATCTTCTGGCTTTAGGTCGCGATCCCAGCGGCGGATGAAATCATGCCCCAACGGCCCGCTGACACCGTCACTCCAGGAATTCCAGCGCACCCAATCGAGCGAGACGCCGTCGAACGGATACGTCTCGACGAGCTTCGTGAGCAGCTCGTCGATGCGATTTTGCACCAATGGACTTCCCGCATCGACAAACTTTTCGTGGCGTGCGCTTTCATACGAAGCATCAGGAAACGCCGCGGCGAGTTGCGCGTCATGGAAGCACGGGAACCACGCGAAGACCTTGATGTTCAGCTCCTTCGCGCGCGCGAGTAAGTCGCGCAGCCAATCGGAATTTTCCCAACCTGCTGCCGTCTTCTCGCCGGGCAGGGCGACCAGTAATTCGCCCGACTGCAATACAGCGCCAGTGCGCGGCGATTGGAAGTTATCCTCGTCCTGCTTCACGAGCAGATCGATGCGACTGATGCCGGCGTCGTGCGCCTGGTTCAGCAGCCACACCCAGCCACCGCTCGTGACGTTCTCGGTCGTGCGAACGACGATGCCTTGCGGGAGTGGCGTTGGTGCGGGAATCGCAGGGGCCGCTAGGGCAGTTGTCTCCGGTGTTTGCGCCTGCGCTCCCACGGCGCACGCCGCCCACAGGCAGACAGTAACGGCTCTGACAATCGGCATCATCTTTTTGGCGGAGATTCGAAACTGGCAGGCATTGTGCTCGCAACGCTTAGCGCGCTCGGGGCGTCATGGAAAGTGCAACAGTAGCCGAATCGCGAACCAGAGCATCACGAACGCGGTCAACGCTTGCGTGGCGATTTGCCAGCTCGGGCGCGCAAAGATCTTCGCGCCGAACTTGACCGCCGTACAAAGCACTAACCCCCACGTCAATGCGCCGAGAACGACAGCCGCGGCGATCGCAAGCGATTGGCGCACATCGCGCGCGAGATTCGGCTGGCTGCCAATCACGGCAAGCCAGAAGCCGACGTTCCAAGGGCTGGTGAGCACAACAACGAGACCGAGCAGGTAGCCATTTTTGGCTTTCGATTTGTCGGATAGTTGCCGGTCGCTCGCACGATGACTTTGATAAATGCTCCACGCGCCGCGCGCGAAGCTCACCGCCAGAAAGAGCAGCAGCAATAAGCTCACGACCGCGAGCGCGCGGCGAATGCCAATCGAGTTCAAGAACGTGCCCGCGCCCACCGAAACGGCAAAAGCCCACAGGAAATCGCCCGTGCACGCGCCGAGCCCGATCGCCCATGCCGCAGCGAAGCCGCCACGCTCTTTCGGCAGTAAGGCGCGCCGGATCATCTCTGCATTGATCGGGCCGGGCGGCCACGCGACGGACCAGCCGAGCAGGAATCCATTCAACAGCGCGGACAGAGTCATCGTTTCTGTTGCGCTGGTTTTGAGCTAGATGTTCCCCGCATGTCGAACCGCATGGAACGTCTTTTCGCGCGCTGCCGCGAACAAAAACGAGCGGCCTTCATACCGTACATCTGCGCTGGAGATCCAAGCCTCGCCGCGACGGTGGAGATCGCGCTCGCGCTCGAACACGCGGGTGCGGATTTGATCGAACTCGGCGTTCCTTTTTCTGATCCGCTGGCTGATGGCATCGTGAACCAACTTGCCGCGCAGCGCGCCCTGGAGGCTGGGGCGACGGTTCGCGGGGTTCTCGATTGCGTTACTGAGATTCGCCGTAAATCAGAGATGCCGATTGTTCTCTACACCTATCTGAATCCGATGGTGCAATTCGGCCTCACAGAGTTCTACCGCGAAGCAGAAGCGGCCGGCGTGGATGGTCTGCTGATCCTCGATCTCCCGCCCGACGAAGATGTCGTCGTGCATTCAGACGTGATCGCGCACATCCGTCTGGTCGCACCGACCACGCCGCCGACGCGCCTTGCGGCGATCTGCGCGCGCGGCGCTGGATTTATCTACTACGTCTCGCGCGAGGGTGTCACCGGCGCGCAGACCAGCGTCGCGATTTCGCTACCCGAGAAGGTGAAAGCGATCCGCGCCTGCACCGATCTTCCGATCGCGGTTGGATTTGGTGTTTCGAACGCGGAACAAGCTGCCCAAGTCGCGCAGCACGGCGACGCAGTTGTGGTCGGCAGCGCGATCGTCTCGCAAATCGCCGAACACGGGAGTGATCCACAGTTAGCGCAGAAAATCGGAACGTTTGTGCGTCCGATTGCGACGGCCACGACATCTCCGCGAGGGTAGCCTGTCATCCCGAGCGAAGTCGAGGGACCCCGCGGCGAAAGGCTAAGCCATGGCAACGGGGTTCCTCGACTTCGCTCCGCTCCGCTCGGAATGACAGTTTAACGGCGGTTGCTTGGCGTAACGCCTATGCTAGAAACGTGCATGCCCGAGCTGCACTTCACGAAAATGAATGGCGCGGGGAATGATTTCGTCATGCTCGACAATCGTGCGGGCGACTTGCAGTTGAATGGTGCGCAAATCGTGCGGATCTGCGACCGGCACCGCGGCGTGGGTGCTGACGGTGTGCTGATGATCGAGCCGCCGACCAATGGTGCCGATTTCCGGATGCGCTATTACAATGCCGACGGCGGCGAAGCGGAGATGTGCGGAAACGGCGCGCGCTGCTTTGCGCGGTTCGTCGATCGCGTCGCGGGCGCGCGTGAAAAGCTCTCCTTTGAAACGCCCGCTGGTGTCATCGCCGCGGCGCTGCAGGGCGAGATCGTGACGCTCGAGATGAGCGATCCGAAGGATCTGCGCCTGAACGTCCACATCTCTGCTGCGGGCAGCGAGATCGAATGTCACTACGTCGACAGCGGAGTGCCGCATGTTGTCGTTCCGGTCCGGGAGATTGCCTCCGTTAACGTGCGCGAACTCGGCTCCGCCGTTCGTCATCATGCGGAGTTTTCGCCTCGCGGTGCGAACGTAAATTTCCTCGAGCGACGAGGGGATCGGCAGATCGCGATTCGCACTTATGAGCGCGGTGTCGAAGACGAAACCCTCGCCTGCGGCACGGGCGTCGTGGCGAGTGCCCTGATCTTCGCCGCGACCGAGGACGTTGCGGGACCCATCGCTGTCCTCGTGCGTGGTGGCGATGAACTAACCGTCGGGTTTGACCGCAACGGGGACAATTTCACAGACGTAACGCTGAGTGGGCCGGCTGATTTCGTGTTCGAAGGCACAGTGGAAGTTTAATCGTGCGCGAGCGCGCCTAACGAATGTTTCGCGGCAGCTACACCGCTCTTGTCACCCCGTTTCGTGACGGCGTGATCGATGTCCCCGCCTTTGAGCGGCTGATCGAACGCCAGATCGCCGGCGGCATTACTGGCATCGTGGCGATTGGTACCACGGGAGAAAGTCCGACGCTATCTCACGATGAACGCCAGCAGGTCATTCGGCTCGCGGTAGAGACCGCGAAAGGACGCTGCCAGGTGCTCGCCGGGACAGGTTCGTATTCGACGAGCGAGGCGATTGCCGCGACGCAGTCCGCGCAGAAGATGGGCGTCGACGGCGCACTGATTGTGGCGCCCTATTACAACAAGCCGAGCCAGGAAGGCTTATTCCGCCATTTCACGGCGATTGCGCGCGCGACTGGGTTGCCGATCATGCTCTACAACATCCCCGGACGTTGTGGTATCGACATCAGCGCGAACACCGTCGAGCGCCTCGCCGCGGCCTGCGCGAATATCGTCTCGATCAAGGAAGCGAGCGGCAGTGTCGATCGGGTGGCAGAATTATTCGGCCGTATGCCCGACGCATTCACGATCTTGAGCGGCGACGATGGATTAACGCTGCCGTTCATGGCTCTCGGCGCAGTCGGAGTTGTGAGTGTTGCGTCGAATTTACTGCCGGCTGAAATCGCGGAGTTGGTCCGTGCTATCGCAGACGGAGATCTGAACAAAGCGCGTCGGTTACACCGACGTCTCGCGCAGTTGTTCAAGGATCTGTTCATCGAACCAAATCCTGTTCCGGTAAAAACGGCGCTCGCGTGGCGCGGCGAAATGTCGAACGAAGTGCGCCTGCCGCTCTGCGAGATGTCGGCTGCCAATGAGGCGCGGTTGCGGAGCACGCTCGAGGCTTTCGAAAGCAGCAGTCTTTAGATGGAAAACGCTGTGCGCGTGACGCTCGTCGGAGCGGCTGGGAGGCTCGGTGAAGCGATCGTGCGCACATGCGAGACTCAGGAGGGCATGACGATTGCAAGGCGCTGCGGCCGTGGCGACCGCGTGGCCGACAGCGTTGCGAAAGGCAATGTCGTAATCGATGTCAGCAGCGCTGATGCGGTGGAAGAGATTTGTGACGCTTGTGTCGAACATCGGCGGCCGCTGATTATCGGCACCACCGGCCATTCAGATGAACAGATGAGGGTGATCGAAGCCGCGTCCGCCAAGATTCCGATCGTCGTCGCCCCGAACTTCAGCGTCGGAGTGAATGCATTGTTTTGGCTGGCGCGGAAAGCTGCCGAGTTGTTAGGCGATGACTTCGACATCGAGGTGATCGAGGCGCATCATCGGCTAAAGAAAGACGCACCGAGCGGAACAGCGAAGCGTCTTGCGGAATTATTGCGCGCCGCGCGAAGCTTCAGCGAGGGGGCGATCGTGCACGGCAGCGAGGGAATCACGGGCGAGCGGCCAGCGCAACAGATTGGCATGCATGCGATCCGCGCGGGCGACATCGTCGGCGAGCATACGGTGATGTTTGCCGGTTCGGGCGAGCGCCTCGAATTGACGCATCGCGCCTCCAGTCGCGACACTTTCGCGGTCGGCGCTTTGCGGGCGGCGCGGTGGGTTGCCACGCAGAAATCGGGCCTTTATTCGATGGAGCACGTGCTCGGCCTCGATCGCGCAGGATGACGCGAGCCGGGATCGCACTGGGCTCCAACATCGGCGATCGGCTGAGTCATCTCCGAACCGCGCGCGCGACGATTGCGGCATTGCCTTGCATCCAAAATCCTTTGGTCGCATCGGTTATTTACGAAACGGCCCCGGTTGGTTGTCCGATGGGCGCAGATGACTTTCTAAATGCGGTCATCGAGATCGGCTACGACGACGAGGCGCAGACTCTGCACCGTGCGCTGCGGGGGATCGAGGCGAGGCTCGGGCGTTCGCCGGAGCACGAGCGCAATGCGCCAC
>JALYXP010000317.1 GCA_030947045.1 Verrucomicrobiota bacterium
TCGCGCGTGAGACCGCGTTGACTTTCGGTTTTAACTGGCCGCTCTTCCTCTCGCAGGTGATCAGCTTCACGATCGTGGCGCTGGCGCTGCGGAGGTTCGCTTACAAGCCGATCCTCGCCGTGCTCGAGGAACGGCGGCAACGCATCGCCGAAGGCCTGCTGAACGCAGAGAAGATCAAGCAGCAGCTTGCCGAAGCGGAGCAGCGTTACGCCGAGATTCTCTCGACGGCTAACACCGCCGCGCAGAAGATGATCGAAGAAGCCCGCGATAGCGCCGCGCGCGTCGCCGAGCGGAAGCAACAGGAAGCTGTCCTCGCCGCCGAGCAAATCGTCGCGAAAGCACGTGAGGCGACGGCGATCGAGCACGAGCGCACGATGACGCAGCTGAAGCGCGAACTCGGGCGGCTCGTCGTCGATACAACCGCGAAGGTTACCGGCAAAGTCCTGACCGCGGACGATCAACGGCGTCTTCAGGACGAAGCGACCCGTCAACTCGCTTCGTAGTTCTTCGCCACGATGAAGATCAACAAAGAAACGCGGCAGCTGTCAAAGCAGCTCTTGCGCGCCAGTTACACGAACGGCCAGCTCGACAGCGGCCGCATTTCGTCGCTGGTAAAATTGTTGATCGACAAAAAGCCGCGGAATTACATCAACGTCCTGGAGGCCTATAAGCGTCTCATCCGCCTCGAAGTGGAGAAGCATACCGCGACAATCGAAACCGCGAGCGAGCTGACGGAGGAGGCCGGCGCGGAGATCGCGGCGAACCTTATTCAGAAGTACGGCGTCGGCCTGGACACGAAATTTGTCGTGAACCCCGAACTACTCGGCGGCATGCGCATCCGCGTTGGGAACGACGTGTGGGACAGCAGCGTCTTGAACCGTCTGCAGCGGCTGCAGCAGCAACTTTAATCCTTTCTAAATTATATGAGCACCATCCTCGAAGATATTGAATCGCAGATCGCGGGTCTGAAGACCTCGACGTCGAAAAGCAACGTCGGCATCGTCCGCGAAACCGGCGACGGCGTCGCGCGCATCGAAGGTCTCAGTGATGTGATGTTGAACGAAATGATTGAATTTTCGAGCGGCGTTTATGGTCTGGCGCTGAACCTCGAGGAAACAGAAGTCGGCGCGATTCTGCTCGGCGAAACCAGCGGTGTCATGGAAGGCGATGAGGCGCGCACAACCGGCAAACTGTTGCAGGTGCCCGTGGGGAAGGGGCTACTCGGGCGCGTCGTGAACACCCTCGGCCAACCGCTTGATGGCAAAGGCCCGGTGAAGTCCGATGTCTCTTATCCCCTGGAGAAAATCGCACCCGGAGTCATCAAGCGTAAGAGCGTTAACCAACCGGTGCAGACCGGCATTATGGCGATCGACGCGATGGTGCCGATCGGTCGCGGGCAGCGTGAGTTGATCATCGGCGATCGCGCGACAGGCAAGTCGACCATCGCCATTGACACGATTATCAGCCAGGCGCGCTTGAACAAAGCCGCGGAAGAGGGGCGGCTAAAGGATCATCGTCCACTCTATTGCATCTACGTCGCAATCGGACAGAAGAGCTCAAACGTAGCGCGCGCGATGGCCGTTCTCGAAGCGAACGGCGCGATGCCTTACACGACCATTATTTCCGCGCCTGCTTCCGATACGGCGACGAACCAATACCTCGCCCCGTTCGCTGGTGCCGCGATGGGCGAGTATTTCATGGATAACGGCATGGATGCGCTAATCATCTATGACGATCTCTCGAAGCACGCCGTGGCGTATCGTCAGGTGTCGCTCGTTCTGAAGCGCCCTTCGGGACGCGAGGCTTATCCGGGCGACGTGTTCTATCTTCACTCGCGGCTGCTCGAGCGTAGCGCGCGTGTCACAGATGAAGCAGGTGGTGGATCGCTAACCGCATTGCCCATCATCGAAACGCAAGCAGGCGACGTCTCGGCATACATTCCAACGAACGTTATCTCGATTACCGACGGTCAAATCTACCTCGAGACCGACCTATTCTACCAAGGCGTGCGCCCGGCTATTTCCGTCGGTCTCTCCGTGAGCCGCGTTGGTTCGGCGGCGCAGATTAAGGCGATCAAACAAGTGGCTGGAAAGATTAAGCTCGATCTCGCGCAGTTCCGCGAGCTCGCGGCGTTTGCGCAGTTCGGCTCCGATCTCGATGCCGGCACGAAAGCTCGCCTCGATCGTGGCGCGCGCATCGTCGAGCTCTTCAAGCAGACGCAGTACAATCCAATCCCGGTCGAGGAACAGGTCGCAGTCCTTTGGGCGATGCAAAACGGCTACCTCGATTCTGTGCCGGTCGAAAACATCAAGAGCTTCCAGATTAAACTGCAGGATTACCTTCGCACCCGGAAGGAGAGCATTCTCGCCGACATTGTGACGAAGAAGGCGATCGACAAAGACCTCGAGACCCAGCTCGCAGCCGCGCTCGACGAGTTCAAGACCAGTAACACCTTCTAGTTTTCGTGGCCAACACCCAGGACATACGGCGCCGGATCAAGTCGATCCGCAACACCGCGCAGATCACAAAGGCGATGCAAATGGTCGCCGCCTCGAAGATGCGAAAGGCGCAGCAGCACGCGCTGGCCGGTCGGCCCTACGCAGGGTTGATGAACCGCGTGTTAGTATCGTTGCAAGAGCGGACGGATCCGACGCTTCACCCGCTACTCGAAGTGCGTGAAGTGAAGCGCGAGATCGTGATCGTAATCAGCACGGACAAGGGTCTGGCCGGCGCGATTAACACGAACCTCTTTCGCGAAGCCGCGAACTTCGATCCCGACAAGACTGTCTATGTCGTCATCGGACGTAAAGCGCGGCAGTTTCTCGCCCGCACCCGTCGCGAAATTCTCGCTGATTTCGAGCTAAAGGACGCACCGGCTTTTTTCGAGACCAAGGCGATCGCGCAGTTCTGCACGGAGCGCTTTCTGAGCGGCGAAGTCGACAAGGTTTCGGTGCTCTACACGCATTTCGTAAATACGATTAACCAGAAGCCGACCGTGCGAACGCTTCTGCCGATCACGAACTTCGAAGTCGCTCAAGTTGAAGGGACGACGAGCGTAGCAGCGGACGGCAAGGACCCGATGGTCGGATATATCTTTGAGCCGAATGCCGCAGGCGTGCTTGATGTAATGCTGCCGTTTTATCTGCAGTATCAGGTTTTCCAAATGATCTTGGATGCTCGCGCTTCCGAGCACAGCGCGCGCATGGTTGCGATGAAAAATGCGACCGACAACGCCAAGCAGTTCATCAAGGATCTCACGCTCGAGTATAACAAGATGCGCCAGGCGAGCATCACGACTGAGCTGCTCGAAATCTCGACCGCCCAAATGGCGCTCGGTAGCTAAATCAATTTTATGAATAGAGGAAAAATCGTTCAGGTCATCGGACCCGTCGTCGACGTGGAGTTCGCGAGTACGAAAGAGCTCCCGCGCATCTACAACGCGCTCGAGCTGGAGTACGAAGTCAACGGCGTGCCGACAAAGCTCACGCTCGAAGTGCAGCAGCACCTTGGTGAGAACTGGGTCCGGTCGATCGCGATGTCGTCGACCGAGGGTCTGAAGCGCGGGATGCCGGTGAATGATACGGGCGGCCCGATCACTGTTCCGGTGGGCGAGGGGACTCTCGGACGCGTTTTCAATGTCACTGGCGATCCTGTCGACGGCCGCGGACCGGTTAAATACGAGAAGCGTTACCCAATTCATCGCAAAGCCCCTGAGCTAACAGATCAGGACACCGGTTCCACTATTTTGGAAACGGGTATCAAAGTCATCGATCTGATCTGCCCGTTCACAAAGGGCGGTAAAGTCGGCGCATTCGGCGGTGCCGGCGTCGGAAAGACCGTTGTCATTCTCGAGCTGATCAACAACATCGCTAAAGGTCATGGTGGCTTCTCGGTCTTCGCCGGGGTCGGTGAGCGGACACGCGAGGGCAACGATCTCTACACCGAAATGAGTGAAGCCGGGGTCATCGACCAAAACGACCTCAGCAAGTCGAAGGTAGCGCTGGTTTACGGCCAGATGAACGAGCCGCCGGGAGCACGTCTACGCGTCGCATTGTCCGCGTTAGCAATGACAGAATATTTCCGAGACGAACGTAACCAAGACGTTTTGTTGTTCATCGACAACATCTTCCGTTTCTCACAGGCAGGTTCGGAAGTGTCGGCTCTGCTCGGACGCACGCCGTCAGCTGTCGGTTATCAGCCGACCCTCGCAGCTGAGATGGGCGATCTGCAAGAGCGCATCACTTCGACTAAAAAAGGCTCCATCACGTCAGTCCAAGCGGTCTATGTGCCCGCCGATGACTTAACGGATCCGGCGCCGGCGAACACGTTTGCGCACTTGGATTCGACGATCGTGCTTGAGCGCTCGATCGCCGAGCTCGGCATTTATCCGGCCGTCGATCCGCTGGCTTCTACCTCTAAATCGCTCGCGCCCGACATAGTCGGCGAGGAGCATTACGCGGTCGCGCGTGGTGTGCAGAAAGTGCTACAGCGCTATCGCGATTTACAGGACATCATCGCGATTCTCGGTATGGACGAGCTTAGCCCAGAGGACAAAACTTCCGTGCTCCGCGCCCGTAAGATTCAGCGTTTCCTCAGCCAGCCGTTCGCGGTTGCGGAAGTGTTTACCGGCACGAAAGGCGAGTACGTCACGATTCCGGAGACAATCCGCGGGTTCAAGGAAATCCTCGACGGTAAACATGACGATGTTCCCGAATCGAACTTCTATATGAAGGGCGGGATCGATATGATCCAGGAAGGCTAAGATGGCTGCGACGCTCCGCCTCGAGATCGTTACGCCGGACGCGACTGCCTACTCGGAAGACGTCGAGATGGTGACGCTGCCGGGCTCCGAAGGCGAGCTGGGCGTTTACCCGAACCATGTTCCGCTGCTGACGACGCTGCATCCTGGCGAATTGCGAGTGTTGAAAGGCGGCCGTGAGAGCTTCCTCGCCGTCGGCGAAGGGTTCGTCGAAATCCGGGGGGATTCGGTTTCGGTTTTGACGGATCTCGCTCTCGAAGCATCGACGATCAACGAAGGCGCGGCGCAAGCAGCGGTTGCGCGCGCGCAGGCGGCGATGAAAGAACCCCACGCGAACGAAGACGTGGCAGCGCTGCAGGGCACGTTGCAAAAAGCGTTGGCGCAGCTGCACGTGAAACGGCGGCGGCACTCTTAGACTTTCGGGCGCGAGGCGCTCGCTGACCGGTGGAAACTCCGCACGTTCTCGGCCTCATCGCGGGGAGCGGTGCGTATCCGTTATCCGTTGCGCGGGCCGCGCGAGCACGCGGAGTTCCGAAGATCGTCGCTGCTGCGTTTACGGGGGAAACCGACGAAGCGCTGACGCAGCTCGTCGATGAGATCCACTGGCTGCGCGTAGGACAGCTCGCGAAGATGCTCAGCGCGTTTCGTAGCGACAGCGTCACGCATGCGATGATGACCGGGCAGATCGCGCCGCAGAATCTCTTC
>JALYXP010000328.1 GCA_030947045.1 Verrucomicrobiota bacterium
TGAGTGGTTTGCGCGGCTGTTCACTGCCGAGCCTCCGGACTACGCACTGCGTCGTTACGCCGAAGAGCAATGGGACATCATGTTCTTTGTGCAAGGGGTCGCGGAGATGATTTTGCGCGAAGCACGCGTCGGCCTCCCCATGCGGACAATGCGGCTATTTATCGATGGTGATAATCACCGCGGCGCAAACAACGTTGGCGTGGTCATTCCAGCAGGTGTGGCGCACGCCATTCGCGTCGAAGGCTCCGAAGATCTGATGATGGTTTATGGAACCAGCACATCGTTTCGTGCCGACTTCGAAGGACGGATCGCCAGCGGGGTCGAGACCGCCACACTGCCCGACGAGTGGGACAGTTTTCTTCAGGCGTAGCGATTGCTGACGCTCGTCTAAACGCCCATCGCATGCGCGCGCGGCAGTTTGAAGCGGCGGAACCGGAGCTGATGGACCGGCCGGACGCTGCTCCGGCAGAACTCGAAGCGGCCTTGCAAAGTCTGCGCGGATTGAACCGGTATTTCGGCAGCTATCATCTCGTCGAGCGGTTTCTCCATCGCTGGATTAAACGAGGCGATCAGCTGCGCGTGGCAGATCTCGCAACCGGCTCCGCTGACATCCCCCGGCGCATTGCGGATCACGCGCGCAGGGTTGGCGCCAAGGTGGAGGTCGTGGCGGTCGATTATCAGCCGCGCACGTGCGACGCGGCGCGACGGTTAAGCGCAAATTATCCTGAGATCACCTGCGAACGCGCGGACGTTCTCACGTATGGAAGTACAGCTGCTTTTGACATCGTGATCTGCTCGCTCGCGTTGCACCACTTCAGCGAGAGCGACGCCGTGCGGCTGTTGCGGCGTTGCCGTGAGTTGTCGCGGCGCTTTGTCCTGGTGGCAGATTTGCGACGCGGTCTTCTGGCGTCGCTCGGAGTGTATTTGCTGACCGCGCTCATCTTCCGGGATCGGATGACGCGCGAGGACGGACGCACGTCAGCGCAACGTGCGTTCTCGTTCCTAGAACTGAAGCAGCTCGCGCGAACCGCGGGCTGGCAAAATTTCGGCGCGGCGCGCTTTCGTTTTGCGCGGCAGGCAATCTGGTTGGAGCAGCCGACGCCTTAGCATGCGGGTCATCGCAACAGCCAAAGAGGCGCACGCCGTCGTGCGAAACAGCACCGCACGTCGCGTGCTCGTGCCGACAATGGGCGCGCTGCATCACGGCCATCTTGAGCTGATTCGGCTCGCGCGTGAAGCTGCCGGCGAAGGCGGGCAGGTAATCGTTTCTATCTTTGTGAACCCGCTGCAGTTCGAGCCCGGTGCTGATTTTGAGCGCTATCCCCGACCCGCTAACGAAGACGAACAGCATTGTCGCGACGCGGGCGTTGATCTGTTGTTTCGGCCCCCTCCGACCGAGATGTATCACCCAGATCGGTCCGTTTTTGTGGAAGAGAACAGCCTCTCGAATGTGCTGTGCGGCAAGTCGAGACCAGGACACTTCCGCGGCGTCTGCACTGTCGTTGCGAAGCTCTTCAATCTCCTCGCGCCGCATGCCGGGGTGTTTGGCGAAAAAGATTACCAGCAGCTCGCGATCATTCGGCGAATGGTGCGCGATCTAGACTTTGATATAGAGATCATCGGCGCGCCCACCGTGCGCGAGCCGGACGGTCTCGCGGCAAGCTCGCGTAATCGATATCTCAACGCCGATGAGCGTGAACAGGCCCCTTTGGTGCGCGCAGCGTTGCTGGCTGCGGCAGATACATTTCGTGAGGGCGAAACATCCGCGCCTCGCTTGCTCGAAGTCGCTCGCGCAGCGCTGGGCGCAGCTACCTCGGCGCGGATTGATTATCTTGAACTCGTCGATGCCGAGACGCTGCAGGCAGAGGAAAACGCAGGCGCAAGTTCGCTCCTAGCCGCAGCGATTTACTTCGGCAAAACGCGACTAATCGACAATCTGAGACTTGGATGAAAGAATTCGATTTCGTCGTCATCGGCAGCGGCATCGCGGGCCTCACGTTTGCAGTGAAAGCCGCGGCGCACGGCTCGGTCGCGGTCATCACGAAACGCAAAGGCGCCGACTCGAACACCGCGTGGGCGCAGGGCGGCGTGGCTTGCGTGACGAGCGACGAAGATTCATTCGCGCTGCATGTGCGCGACACGCTCGAAGCGGGCGCGGGGCTCTGCAATGAGGAGACGGTGCGCACCGTCGTGAGCGAAGGGCCCGCGCGAATCCGCGAACTCGTCGAGCTCGGGGTCGCGTTTGACGAGCGCGAAGTATCGGGCCACCGCGAACCGGACCTCGGGCGCGAGGGTGGGCATTCGAAGCGGCGGGTGCTCCACGTGCAAGATGTCACCGGCCGGGAGATCGAGATGATTCTGTTGCGTGAGCTGGCGCGATTGCCGGGCGTGCAGCTGTTCGAGAATCACATGGCCGTGGATCTAATCACGGCCGGAAAACTCGGCTTCGCGACGGAAGATCGTTGCCTCGGTGTTTACGTTCTGGACGAAGCGACGACGGCCGTGGACACAATCCGCACCGATCGCCTGGTGCTCGCGACGGGCGGCTGCGGGAAGGTCTACCTGTACACGACGAACCCTGACATCGCGACGGGCGATGGCGTTGCGATCGCGTGGCGCGCCGGAGCGACGATCGCGAACATGGAGTTCATCCAGTTCCATCCGACGTGTCTTTTCCACGCGGAAGCGAAGTCGTTCCTGATCTCGGAAGCGGTGCGAGGCGAGGGGGGAATTTTGCGTAACGAACGCGGCGAAGACTTCATGCGGGGCTATCACCCGCAGAAATCGCTCGCGCCGCGCGACATTGTGGCCCGCGCGATCGATACCGAGATTAAGAGATCAGGCGCAAAGTGCGTTTACCTCGATATCACGCATCAGCCCGAGCAATTCCTGCGCGAGCGTTTTCCGCATATTTACGAGACGTGCCTGCAGTTTGGTATCGACATGGCGAAGCAGCCGATTCCGGTGGTGCCGGCTGCGCATTATCAGTGCGGCGGCATCAAGACGGATGTAAACGGCGCGACGACGCTGCCGGGGTTGTATGCCATCGGCGAGGTGGCGAGCACCGGATTGCATGGCGCGAATCGGCTCGCCAGCAACTCGCTTCTCGAGGGTCTGGTGGTCGCCCATCGTGCGCTCGCGGCGTTGCTGCGTGATCAGCCGGCGACACACCACGCGCGGCCGATCACGCTGCCCGAATGGCAGCCGGGGAATGTCCAGGATGTCGACGAGCTGGTCGTGATCTATCACAATTGGGACGAGATCCGGCGCCTGATGTGGGATTACGTCGGGATCGTCCGGACCGATAAGCGACTGCAACGCGCGAGCGCGCGGTTGCGGAATCTGCAGCGGGAAATCCGGGAGTTTTACTGGAACTTCAAGATCACCGTGGATCTGCTGGAATTGCGGAACCTCGCCACGGTGGCGGCGTTGATCGTGGATTCGGCCTTGAGCCGCAAGGAAAGCCGCGGACTCCATTACACGCTGGACCATCCGGAACTCGACGATCGGCACTTCAAACACGACACGCTGCTGACGCGCACTTAGCGTGGAATGGTCCCTGCTTTGCACTACCTGTGCGAGGGAAACAGGCTTGGGGCGAGTCTCGGGAAACGCTTGCCTCGCAAAAATTTATCGTTAAAGATGCCACCCGCGACTGCCTGATGAGAACGACCCTCGTAACCTGTCTGCTGCTGACGGGAAGCATCGCTGCTTCCCTGGGGCAGTCGCCGTACGAGAGCAGTGCTGATTTCGCGAAGTACGCGATGAAGCTGCGCGAGCAGGCGATGTTGAAGGTGGAGCCGCAGGTTTTCGTCCCGACGGCGTCGCGGACGAGTACACAGCGTTACCCGTGGAAGGCGAACATCGTGACCACCGTTTTCTGGATCGGCGAACAACCGACCGAAAACAATCCAGTGCCGAACAACAAAAGTTCCTGGGACGCAAATTGGAGCGCGAGTTACGGCGGCTACGACACACCCGACGCAGGGTCGCGGAAAAACTTCGTCCCGGTTTCGTTCGTGCCGAAGCAGAATCCGTTTTACTGCGCGCTGCCCTATAACGACGTCACGCACGGGCAGTTCAAACCCGAAGCCGCGCTGGTGATTCCGTGGTTCAAGCAGGCCTACACGCAGCCTGGCCAATCGGTTTGCCACGGCCGCTGGCTCGCAATTCGTAAAGGTAACCGCATTTGCTACGCGCAATGGGAGGATTGCGGGCCGTTCCGCACAGATCACTTCCAGTACGTCTTCCAAAACGAGCGGCCGAAACCGAACCTGAACCGTGGTGCGGGTCTCGATGTCTCACCAGCGGTGCGGGATTACCTTGGGTTGCAATCAACCGACGTGACTGACTGGCAGTTTGTCGAGGTTCGAGATGTTCCAGCAGGTCCGTGGCGAAACTTCGGCGACAACAATCATTTCGTCGTCGCTCGTCGCCAGACCGAGCAACGGGTTGTCCAAGAAACGACCGATAAGAAGAAGAAATAGCCGGGGTTCTACCGCGGTCATCCCGAGCGAAGTCGAGGGATCCCGTGGCACGTTAGGAAGGCGTCGTTTACTCCCTTGTTTGTCGCCCGGCTGAGCTGCTCGTGATGCTGCGGGGTCCCTCGACTACGCTCGGGATGACGGTGGGCGCTACGCAGTTGGCAGGCGGGACTTCATCGAACTGAAGGTCTGCTTTAGCTCTTCCGTCCGCGATAGAAGCGGCTGATAACGCTTGCGCTCGGTCGCGCAGAACGATGCCAGCGGTTGAAATGCCGCCGCAATTTCGTTGTAGAACAGATTAATCGCGTGCTCCATTTGCCCCTCGATCGCGCCCGTCAACTCTGTGCGCTTTGCGTCCATTTCCTTCTCGTACGTATTCAGGATTTTGCGACGCTGTGCGAACGCGAAGACGGTGCCGATGGCCAGCGCGGAGGTTGCAAGAATCCCAGTCACGTCCGCAACAGATGCACTGATCATTGCCGCGAGGACCGTGGCGATTCCACCAGCTGCGGCGACGCCAGCAGGCACGCGCAGCCATGTCGCGCTCTCGACAAACATTTGCGCCAGCCGTTCCTCGACACCTTTGCCCGCGATGCGTTCGACGAGCGTCAGCTGCACGGACTGCAACAACTCCCGGCGTTGTTGCGCGAAATCCGGCATCACTTTGCTGACTCGCTGTTTACTGTCGGACGCGAACTGCGCTTCGAGCATGTCCTGCAGCTGTGGCCAGAGGGAACGGAGATCGCTCTCGAGCAGTTGCACCGCGTTCTCTACCTGCGGCTGAACGGTCGTGCGGAGCTTCGTCTCGACCTCGTTTTGGAAATCGTGCTGCCACTGCGCGCGACTCCAGATGAGGCGCCAAGTTTTCCAAAACGAGAGCTTCTCCGCCAGCAGCTTCGTGCCATGCGCAGCCGAATCGCGGCAAGCCTGCTCGACGCCGCGCAGAAATCCGGCGACCTGCCGAAGCGTCTGCTCCTTCCGCGTTTGCAAGAAGGCCATCAAACGTGCGAGCTGCTCTTCATCGCGCACGATCATCTCGAAGCTCCCGCGCACTTCGTCGCTTAGCTCGTTTAACATGAGGCGCGCAGTACGTTCGGTCGATTCGAGTTTCAACATCCGCGTGCCGCTCTCGGTCACCATGCGGTTGATTTGATCTTCCAGTGGTCCGAAACCACTCTCGTTCCAGAGCTGCTCGCTTCCGTCGGTCGACGTCTTCGCCAGCAGTGCTTTCCGCGCTGAGACAGCGAAGATCGGCGGGGCGAATCCGAGCTTTTGCTGCGCCGTATTTGCAAGGTGCTGCTCGATCGTTGCCACCTCGACTGCGTCGCGAAGGTCAGCTTGTTGCAGAACGAATACGACGTTCTTGAGCCAGCGCTTTTGCACCAGATCGAGCAAAGTCCACGCGGATTGCGTCCACGGATTCGTGACGGAGAAGACGAACATCACGAGGTCCGCGCGCGGGATGAAGGTCTCGGTGATCGTCTGGTGTTCCGGGACGATCGTGTTCGTGCCCGGCGTATCGACGACATTGAAGTCTCGCAGAAACGCAATCGGCTGATAACGCTCCGTCAGATGCGGCGAGACTTCGACCGCGCTTTCCGTGTCGCCGTAACGAAAGATGTAAACCTTATCGGTCGCTGGCAGCACATCGACCTTTGCGAACTCCTGCCCGAAGATCGCGTTCAAGAGTGACGACTTTCCGGCCTTCACTTCTCCGACCACGACGAAGAGCAGAGGCTCCCGCAAGTCGCTGAGCAATCCCTGCAACGTCGCCAGCATCGCCGGGTCCCGACGCATTTCGGCACTGAGTTGGAGTAAACCTCCGAGTGCAGATTCGAGCTCGGTTCGAAGCTGCAGGTAGCTGTCGGCGATCATGCCGCAGCGCTATTCGTGCGGAGTGCCTGCCGGAGTCGCGACCGGCTCCACTGCCGCAGCGGCCGTCGGGACCGGAGAAGCGTCGGCTGGGGCAGGCTGTTTGCGCGGCACCATCGTCGCAGCGGGTTTCGGCGGCAGCGGTTTCGCCATCGCAAGCAGCTCAGACACGGTGACGAACTTAAAACCTTTCGCTTCGAGTTCATCGAAGGTCGAGGGCATTGCTTCGATCGTCGGCGGATGAATGTCGTGCGCCAGAATGATCGAACCCGGATGCGTCTCCCGGAGGATTCGCTCGCGGACAACGCTCGGGCCTGGGCGTTTCCAATCGAGCGGGTCCACATCCCAGATGATGATGCGGTAGCCAAACTCCGAGTGGATCCAATCCTTCTGTCGCGCAGTAAGCGACCCGTAGGGAGGACGCATCAACGTCGGCCTTGTGCCAGTCGCAGCTTTGATTGCGTCGTCAGTCTTGCGGAGCTCCGTCCGGACAGCTTCGTCACCCATTTTGGCGAGGTTCGGGTGCGACCAGGAATGGTTCGCGATTTCGTGTCCCTCGCGGAACGCCCGCTTCACGATCTCCGGGTTCTCAGCAACGCACTGGCCGACGACGAAAAAAGTCGCCTTCATATGGTGCGC
>JALYXP010000330.1 GCA_030947045.1 Verrucomicrobiota bacterium
GTCATGATCGTGGCCGGGTTCGAGTTTACGAGCACGACCTCGTAGCCTTCCTCCTTCAGCGCCTTGCACGCCTGCACGCCGGAATAATCGAATTCGCAGCCTTGTCCGATGACGATCGGCCCGGACCCGATGAGAAGGATTTTTCGGAGCTCGTTATTCCGCGGCATTTGCGCAGCGGGAGCGTAGACGAATTTATCTTATCGTCACTGGTAAACATGGGAGCGACCATTGCTTCGCCTTTTCTTGACTGGCGGCGAAGCAGAGCCTGACCTTGTTGTCGTTCCCGGCAACGGCAAGCACTTGTCGTCTGGAGAAATGTGACGGCGTTCATCCGATTTGGCTCACTCAGAGTGCACAGCTCCTGTCGCCTCGCGACGTCCAGAGCTTTACCGATTTATCCGAACCAGCGCTCACCAGTCGTCGCCTATCGGCCGAGAAGGCGAGCGACACCACCTGCGGGGTTTTTGAGCGTGACGAGATCCTGATAGCTGGAAAGCGTCCTGCGACTTAATCGTGCCGTCCCAAGCGGGCGTCACCAGTTAATTACTCGTGCTGATCTCACGTTGCAGCCAGTGCCGCGCAGTCAGCCAATCCCGCTTTACCGTGCGCGGCGAAACGCCGACGACCTCCGCCGTTTCTTCCACGGTGAGTCCGCCGAAAATTCGCAGTTCGACCACCCGTGCCTGGCGCGGGTCCAGCTGCTCCAGGGCGCGTAGAGCCTCGTCCACCTTCAGGACGCTGAGCTGCGTGCGATCCTCGAATTTCTCGGCCGCTTGCAATTCCAAAAGCGGTTCGCCGCTATCGCGCTTGTCAGTCTGTCGCGCGCTCGCGTGGTTCGTGAGAATCCGGCGCATCATGCGTGCGGCGATGGAGAGAAGATGCAGGCGATTGTCCCGAATCAACCGTGCGTTGATTAATCAGGCGTAAATATGATTCGTGGAGGAGGGCCGTCGGTTGCAGCGTGTGACCGGGGCGCTCTTTCCGTAGATACGACGCCGCGATCTCGCGCAGTTCGTTGTAAAGCGCCGGCAACGCAGCGTTCAAACGCGATGTGTCGGCATCGGCGGGCAAAGTGCCATTGATGAACGAGGTCAGAACCGCCTCATCAGCCTCTGTCGCGATGGTCGCGTCCATCCTTCTCTCGCGCATCGTCCGGCGATCCTATTTCACGTAAAACGGGGAGGCTATGAATATCCCGAAAATCGCGTGGCACGCTTTGGTTGTTTTTCCGGCGAGATGAATTGAGGTCGCTCGCGCTTGGATCCGAGACGTCGACCACAACTGTGAAAATTTCCCTTCTGTCGGTGCTATTCCTTTTCGGCTGCTCAACGATGGGAGCAAGGCTCCCTCCGCGGCGGAGACGCCGGCCCTGCGGGAACCGATCAAGACGCCGGGATCCGGACAAGCGATGAACCCAAATATCCCTCAAACCGCTGCAGCGAGCAGTCTACCCGCACTAGCGCAAACCGCCGCACCCGCAACGGCCGCTAAGTCGATGGTCGCTGCCGCTCGCGTGGTCACGAACGTGCCCGCCCCCAAACAGCGTCCGCGCTACGTCGTCGGGCGAGCGACCTTCCCGGATGGGCGCCCGATCCCGGAGTTTCACATCACGGTCTTGGGCTTCGACGGAGTAACCGCGATGACTGGCGGCAAAGATTTCTTACCCTGGCTAGGCGAAGGGACTTCCACGATGGCACGTACGCGGTGGAAACCAGGAATACCTTCTCCCACGATAAGCCGGTGGATGGATTGGTGGTCGACGTCCAGGCGAAAGGGACCTTTGATTACAACGGTAAAAAATACCTGGTTAAGTTGCATCCCGCGGATGGTCTGGTCGATTGGAAACAGGATAAGGAAAAGGGTCGTGACTCGAGTCGCGGTTTAACCCGCGACTTTGTGCTGAAAATCGCCGGACTTAAGCCGGGGAATGACAACTTGCCGGAGGTCCTGAAGGCTTACGCCCTCGTGGATGGTCACAACTATTACGGCGCGGTTTTGGATCTGGATGATTGGGATAAGGGCGACACCTTGCGCACCAAGGCCCCCGCCGACGCGCGTCTGGTTATAACGATGGTTCCACAAGGACTGCTGATGGATGGTTCTACCGGGCAAACTTTGACGCGCGAACTGCCGATCAAGACGCTCGGCACAACCGCAGGACATGTTCTTGATATCCCGGTCGGTGCCTACCTTGTGCAGGCCAAGATCGTAAATGGCGGCGTTGCGACTCCGCTGCAGGTGCAAGTGACATTGGGTGAGAAAGCCCGGACCAGTTCCGTTAAAGTGGCTTTTCTGCCCTTCACTCTCCCTGGGAGCACCGACATACAAGAAGGCATCGCCTCGCAAACGTTGAAAATGAAACTTCCATGACACCAACAAAGAAAGAAACAAAATGAAAACAATGCAGTTATCTACCGGACCGAACCTTATAAAGCTTACTTCTGCGGCCACGGCGTCTCGGCGCCGGTGGGCATCAGCACTTCTGTTAACCTTTGTGATGCTTGGGACTCTAATCCCTGCTTCCGCTCAACAGCGTCCGGGCGCGAAGTTCGGCACCCGCGACCCGCGCTCTTGTGAGGACACAAAAAGCCCGCTCAAAGGAGCTATCTCAGTGGAACAGGCGACAAAGTATATCATCTGCGATATCGAAAAGGTCACGGGTTACGGTCACCTAAACCTTGTCGAAGATTTAAGTGTGCAAGTCGGCGGCGGTGTTCCTTACGATGCAAAAACTTTTCCTTACCCGAATATCGATGTCAAAGCTCTCGTGTATCCGATACGCGCTAGTTTCAAGCAATACGACTGCAGTCCCTTGTCTGATATCCTGGAAAACACGGGAAAAAACTGCGTGATCCGTAGTGTAAAGAACGCGACGGGCGTTTGTATCCGAACTACGTTCGGCGATTGGCAATGCCAGGTGGGCGGCTCCTTCGTGGCCTACGCGAAGCCGCAATATGATATGCCGCCGCCTAAAGGAAACTAGGCGACCCGCTGATGGCGAAGACCACAAGTGACAAACGACGCGGCTAACGAGAGTTAAAGCGATATGGCTCTTGCTGTGACAATATGCTAACGAGAACGGTCATGGTGTTCCTGTTATTGACGACTGGATGTGCCAGCGGAGCGGTGGTGCATTGGACAAAATACACCAACGATCGCTTTGGGTTTTCCATGACCATTCCGGCCGCTCTCATCCCGAGCCGGGAACCGGATAACGGTGACGGGCGCGAGTTTCATTCAGTTGATCGCGAGTTTAGTGTTACTGCCTACAGTCATTTCTTTGTCTTGGATGACGAGTCGCTCGATACTTTCTGGCGAGACGAAATAGGAGAGTTCGCAGCCACAGCGCATTACAAACGGAAAACCAGGCACTGGTTTGTCATTTCAGGCGTAAAGGACGGCCGAGAATACTATCATAAGTGTTATTCGCGCGGTGATCAGTGGGTGACGTTGCAGGTGAGCTATCCACCCGAGAAGGCGGGTAATTACGATCCTTGGGTCACTCGCATCGAGAAGGAGTTCCTCCCATTTAGTCCGGGGAGGGCCGGGAACTAATGGACTCGAGCGCGCTGGGCAGGTGGCAGGGGTCGCGTGCGGAAGCGCTCGCGTCCGACGTTCTTCTCGTTACGCGACTAGTTTTTGCGTTATAACGCGTTATGACTGCAAACCAACGATTGCCCCTCCTACTCATCCTCTCCTGGGTATGTGCCCCGTGCTTTGCGGCTGGGTCGGTAAACCTGGTCCGAAACGGTGATTTTTCTCGCGGCACGCAGGACTGGAAGGTGCAGGATGCAATCGTTATCCGCGACCCTCATAATTTGGCGCGAAAGGTCCTCCGAATTCCGATTCACGACGGCACCTTTTCGCTCTCGGGGAAGCTTTCCGCAGCACCGAGCGTGCGGCGCGTCGCGATCGAACTTGCAGCTTTGGCGACGAAAGCCTCAGTGTCCGAACCGGTCCAGATTAGAGTCCGCTTCTACAATGCGAGCGGGGATTCGGTAATCGTAGGAGGAAAAGTAATCACGAACGACAACCATTGGGCGCGCGTGAATATTTCCGACGCTGAGCTGCCGACGTCGATACGCGAGAGCGTCGCCATCGAAAGTAACCGCGGCCAGGGCGCGGTCTTGATCGCCGGCATTCGAGTTATGAACATCGAGCACCGCCAGCCTTCTGAAACCGCAAAATCTCCTGGCCGCGCAGCTCCGCCAACCCCGGGGGCGCAAACTGCTTTGCAGGTCGCGCTCGAGACTCACATCCTTCGCGAGACGGGAACCTATGCAGACCTTCAGTTCGTGCACGAACGGAGGAAGGCAGATTGGGCTTGGGTGGTCTTAAGGGCGCGATCGAAGAAGGATCATCAGCCGCTGGAGCCAACCGCCGCGCTCCTGCACAAGGAAAGGGGCTCCTGGACCGTCGTGGATCGCTTGGACGGCGATCGTCTCGAGCTTGCGAATGATCCGGCCGCATTGCGGAAGCGGTATGCCCAAGCTCCTCCCGAGCTATTCACTGGCACTCATCTCTAGAGGAACTTCCGATTCAGCGAAGTTTGCCCAGACGTTGCAGCACGTCGTGCACGCGCGCGTTGTCACGCGGATCTGGTCCGAAGTGCGGCGTTCCCGGTGGGTAGCCAAGGTCGATGTGCATCCGGTT
>JALYXP010000333.1 GCA_030947045.1 Verrucomicrobiota bacterium
AGCGCTTTTTCTGCGAAAAGATGCTCGCGCGTTTTAGATTCCCGTACGTGCGCGAGTCCGCCTGGCAGACCGCTGTACAAAATCCTCCCGCCTTGCTCGCCCGCCGCAGGCCCTACATCCACGATCCAATCAGCGTGCCGGATCACGTCGAGTTCATGCTCCACGACGAAAAGCGAATTGCCGGACGCTTTCAGGCGATCGAGCGCGCGCAGCAACGCCTGAGTGTCTGCTGGATGAAGACCGGCCGAAGGCTCATCAAGAACGTAGACAACGCCGAATAAATTCGACCGCACCTGAGTCGCGAGACGGAGACGTTGCAGCTCACCGGGCGACAGTGTGGGCGTGCTTCTTTCCAAGGTCAGATAACCCAACCCGAGATCGAGCATGACCAGATTTCGGGCGAGCAAGTCCTCCGCGATGCGCTGCGCGACAACTGCTTTCTCCGGATGTTCGAGCGCCGTTTTTTTCAACCCCGCGGCTGTCCCTTCAGCAAATGGACGCAAAATTTCCGCCAGCTGCTTGAGCGGGATTCTGGCAATCTCGGCAATATCGAAGCCGGCGAATTTCACCGAGAGCGACTCGCGCCGCAGCCGTTTTCCCCCGCACATTGGGCAGTCGCTGCTGAGCATAAACTGCGACACCCGCTTCTTCATCAGCGCGCTCTGCGTGTTAGCGAAGGTGTGAAGCACATGGCGCCGCGCGCTTGTGAACGTGCCCATGTAGCTCGGCGCCATTTTGCTCTTCAAGGCACGACGGACCTCGGATGCATCGAAGCCGGAGTAGACCGGCACGACTGGCTGCTCTTCGGTGAACAGAATCCAGTCGCGATCCTTTTTCGAAAGTTCACGCCATGGCCGATCGACGTCGTAGCCGAGCGTCGTCAGGATTTCGCGCTGGTTCTGCCCTTGCCAGGCAGTGGGCCAGGCCGCGATCGCTCGCTCGCGGATTGTGAGCGAATCATCCGGCACCATCGACGCCTCCGTCACGGCATAGACACGGCCCAGCCCGTGGCATTCCGGGCATGCCCCTTCGGGCGTGTTCTGCGAAAACGATTCCGCGTAGAGAAGTGGCTGGCCGCGCGGATAATCCCCTGCTCGGGAATAGAGCATCCGCATTAAATTCGAAAGCGTCGTCACGCTGCCGACGGAAGATCGCGTCGTCGGCGCACCGCGCTGTTGCTGCAGCGCCACCGCAGGTGGCAGGCCGTCGATTTCATCCACCTCCGGCACGGCCATCTGGTGAAACAGCCGTCGCGCGTAAGGCGAGACGGATTCCAGATAACGTCGCTGCGCCTCCGCGTAGAGTGTCCCGAAGGCAAGCGACGATTTCCCCGAGCCAGACACGCCGGTGAACACCACCAGCGCGTCGCGCGGGATTTCTAGATCGACGTTCTTGAGATTGTGTTCACGCGCTCCGCGCACGCGGACAAATCCGTCGGCTAAATTGCACGTTCCGGCTTGATCGGGGTCGCTCATTCTACGGGCAGCATCCAAGCGTATTCGCCCTTCGACATCGCGCGGCGCTGTTTTTTACGTTTGCGCGCGCGAGGCAACAAGAGCGGCAAACGGAGATCAGCGGCCGCAACCAGGCAAGCCGGACTCGGAGGTCGAAACCTAAGCGTCAGCGCTTTGTCTTTGCGCGGCTCTTCGGCTTGGCGGTCGCGGCCCTGCGGCCTCCGCTGCCGTTGGTGCTGCGCTTTAACGGACCTGGCAGGACAGCGAGATATTCTCCCTTGATGAACTCCTCGGTGTTTCGGTGTGCTTCGTCGTCAGTGAACTGCACCGGCGGCGATTTCATGAAGTAGCTGGATGGCGCAACCAGTGAACCCGACAGCTTTCGATCGAGCGCCAACTTCGCGCAACGAATCGCGTCGATCACCACACCCGCGGAGTTCGGCGAATCCCAGACCTCGAGCTTCATCTCGCAGTTGATCGGCACGTTGCCAAAGGTCGTTCCTTCCATGCGGATGTAGCACCATTTCCGGTCCGTCAGCCACGGCACATAATCACTTGGGCCGACGTGCACATCTTTCGCCGGTAGGGCGTGACCGAGCTGGCTCGTGACCGCCTGGGTCTTCGAAATCTTCTTCGATTCCAGACGCTCGCGCTCGAGCATGTTCAGGAAATCGGTGTTGCCCCCGAAATTTAGCTGATACGTGCGATCCAGGCGCACACCGCGATCCCGGAACAGGTTCGTCATGACGCGATGGGAGATCGTCGCGCCGACTTGTGACTTGATGTCATCGCCAATCATTGGCAACCCACGCTCTTCAAACCGCCGTTGCCAATACGGTTGTGAGGCGATGAAGACCGGCACGCAGTTAATAAATGCGCAGCCGGCATCGAGGATCTGCTCGACATACCATTTCGTGGCCATTTCTGAGCCGACCGGCAGATAGGAAATCACGACGTCGGTCTTAGTCTTTTTAAGAATACCGACGATGTCGTCCGTCGAGGCCGGCGACTTTTTAATCACCTTCTTCAGATATTTGCCGAGCCCGTCATGCGTCATCCCCCGGTGCACCTTGACACCTAACTTTGGAACCTCCGCAAACTTGATGGTGTTATTCGGCTCCGCCACGATCGCCTCGCTTAGGTCGCGCCCGACCTTCGTGGCCGCGATATCAAACGCCGCCGAAAATTCGATGTCGCGCACATGATAACCACCGAGTTCAACGTGCATCAGGCCGGGCACAAATTCCTCGGTGCTCGCGTTACGGTAAAATTCGATGCCCTGCACGAGCGACGAAGCGCAATTACCTACTCCAATGATTCCAACTCGGATTTTATCTTTCATCTCGTCCCTCTTCTATCGGCTTAATTTTGCGTCGATCACGACCGCGACGACGCTCACTGTCGCATTCCGGACGAAATCGCCAACCTCTTCTACGCGCTGTTTCGTCAGTCGTGTCGCAGACGCAGCGTTCGATAGCGTGTGACTAATGAAATCCGTGATCTCGCTCTTTGGATCAGACTGGTCCATGTTGCGGTGGCTAAGTGCCTTTGAGTGCGATACTTGCGGCTCAAATTAAAAACTTTGAACAAAAGACAACCGCCGTGTGTCATATTTTCGAAATAGTTAACCGCCTTAACTACTTTCCCTAACCCCGAAAAAACGAGGCTCCACGTGCTTCTGGCGGACGTATTAACTGGAAGCTCGACGTGCGTGCCGCGTTGAAATTACATGAAGAGTTTTATGGCTGCTGAAGATAGTGACACTGGAATAAAGATTTACCTCCGAGAAATCGGGCAGATCCCGCTTTTGACTCCCGACCAGGAGATCGAGCTCGCTGCGAAGATCAAAAAGGGCGACCGCGAAGCGCGTGCCCTGATGATTCGCTCGAACCTTCGTCTGGTGGTGAAGATCGCGCATGACTACGCTAATTTGGGGCTCCCGCTCCTTGACTTGATCTCCGAAGGCAACATCGGGCTGATGAAGGCCGTGGAGCGTTTCGACCCTGCAAAGGGCGGAAAACTGAGCACCTACGCCGCGTGGTGGATCAAACAATCCATCAAACGCGCGCTCGCGAACCAGTCGAAGACGATTCGCCTGCCCGTGCACCTCGTCGATAAGATCTCGAAGATGCGCCGCGTTTCGCTGCAGATGAGCGAGGAGCTCGGTCGAGAGCCTACGGACGACGAGCTCGGCGAGGAAATCGGGATCGCCAGCGGGAAGGTCTCGCAGCTGAAGACGGTCTCGATCCGGCCTGCGTCACTGGATGCGCCGATCAGCGATGATGACTCGACGGAGTTCGGCGAAATCGTAGGTGACGAAGAGGCTCAGACGCCATTCGATTGCTGCGCGACAAAAACCTGCGCAACGAAGTCGGTGGTTTGCTCGACGTGCTCGATGATCGCGAGCGGAAGATTATCTTCTCGCGCTTCGGCCTCGATGGCGGCAAGCCCAAGACGCTCGAAGAAGTCGGCAAGAAGTTCGGCGTCACGCGCGAGCGTATCCGCCAGCTGCAGAATATTGCGCTCTCGAAACTCCGGCGTGCGCTCGGCAAGAAAGAGCGGCCGGTGGACGTGGAGTTACCGGTCGAAGCTTAAGCGCTCAGGCAAAACTTAAAAAAACGAAAGCGTGCGGACGGAAACGTTTGCACGCTTTTTGTTTTTGGGGCGCGCTAATCCATCATCGATTCCGCGTCGGTATTCTGCGGGATCGACGCTCCGGCGTAATCGCCTTTCGCCTGCCGAACCTGGATCGAATCTATCTGCGAATCACCCGCGCGGAGATCGCTAAGCACGACGAGGTTGTCGTTCAGTTCAGTCAACCCCGCCTCGCGCAGATACCGTTCCGCCGCTTCGATCGTTGTGTTCGGATCGGAGGTGAAGTCGAGCAACACCGGATGCGTCCCCCAGCAGAGCGTGAGATGGCGGTAGATGTGTTCGCTCGGCGTAAACGCGAAGATCGGCGCGTTCTCAGGTCGCATGTTCGAGACATAGCGCGCCATCGTCCCGTGC
>JALYXP010000289.1 GCA_030947045.1 Verrucomicrobiota bacterium
AGAGTTCGTGGTCCTTTCCAGTCACATTAACGTCGCGCCGCCCCGCGGCGGATGTGCAGCGCCTACGAGGTCGCTGCTAGTACCGCCCGCTCCTCGAAGACTGGAGGTGACTCGCGGCAATACCGCTCGATCGCGTCGCGCAGCGGCGGTAGGAGCTGACCGCGTTCGCTCGTCAAAGCTCGAAAGTGGGCTCGGGGCGCAGCGCGATTCAATTCCCAAAGCGGCGCGCCATTGATGTGTCCGACGTTGAGCTGTGAAGCATCCGCGGCTGCAATCAGAAATTGCTCCGGCGTGACCGCTCCGATGTTTGCAAGGTGCCAGATACCGCGCTCGCCATCAACGAGCAGATCCAGCGTGGCGTGGACTAGATCGGGCAGGTATGTGCCCGTGAGCACGACATCGTTCTCGACGCGCACAGATTCGCCGCGAGCGATCGCGCGAAGGTTCCGGCGAAGGAAGTCGTAATCTTCAAGCGGTGCAAAGACTTTGCCCGGCCGAATAACGAGTGCTCCGGGATGAATCGAAAGAACCTGCTGTTCAGCGAGCAATTTGCTTTCGCCATACACGTTCAGCGCATTCGGTGTGTCGCTCTCGACATACGGCTCCCGTTTGTTGCCGTCGAAGACGTGATCAGATGAGAAGGTGACAAGCGGCGTGCCCGAGCGAGCGCAGAGTGCAGCGAGGGTCGCAGCGCCCCCGGCGTTGATCCGCATGCACGCGTTTTCCTCGGTTTCGGCGGCGTCGACGTTGGAAAATCCAGCGCAGTTAATCACTGCCCATGGCGAACAGGATCGCAGGGCGACAGCGATCGCTTCTCCATCAGTGATGTCCAGATCGGCGTGTGAGAACACGCGGTATGGCAGTCCGCGCAACTCGGCGGCCCGGATGAAGCCTTGCGCTAAGCGGCCGGTTGCGCCGGTCATGATGATCGGTGCCCCCGCCAGGCGATCAGTCGCAGCGAAGGACGGCGGCACTACCGCGCTCTCAGAGATACAAGGGTTTCCCGCGCCTGCGCCGGATGCGGAGTGCAATCGCAGCCGTCGGCGCCACCATCCGGGAGTCGCGAGGATCGGGTGGTTGAAGTCCCGGCCATGCGCCAATTCCTCGATCATCTTTGCGACCGCCGTGGCGCGAATTTCGCCGCCGCGGACATCGTACGCGCCTGACTCGTAGAAGCCGTCCTGCCGCGTGAGCAAGCTGTTCCAGTCGAAAGCGCCGAGGAGCGACCAAACCGTGACGGCCCGGACGTCCACGCCTTCCGTGCGAACTTTTCTCGCGCCGTCCCAGACCTCCATAAACCATCGGAGCTGCTCTTCGCGCGTGCAGCCGAGGTGCGCCTCGGTCACCGCGAGCGGAAGGCCATAGCGGTTCCATGCCTCGCGGAGCACGCCTTCGGCACCACCGATTTGTTCGCGCCGGATGCGAACCGCGACGACGTCCGCGTAGCGAGCACCGCAGCCATTGCCGCCGTGAGTTTCGGGCGGATGCGCAGCGAGATTGTCGTCCAGGAAGCGTTCACTCGTGATGTAGTGATTAATCCCGATGATATCCGGCGGGCAGGGATTCTCCTGGAACGCGGCGAGCTCACGCTCCGGAATTCCGGCACCGCGAAGGCTGCTCCACATTGCGCTCTTCGGATCGAGCGTTCCGGTGAGTAGGTCCCACGTGACCCACCGACGTTCGTTCTCGTAATCTGCCTGATACTGCAGCTTCTGGGTACTGTACGTTTTCCCGAGATCATCGGTTTGCACTAGCTCGGCAGACGGATTCACCTCTCGAATCGCGAGCATCGCCAGCGCGACGCCGCGACACTGATTGATCAGACAGCGTGCGAAGGTTTCCTCATCACGGCCGTGCGGATACCAGATCCCATACATGCCGCTAAACCGCGCGGTCGTGAGTGGTTCATTGACCGGGGTGTAGGCATCGATCCAAGGGTATCGTTCCGCGACCGCGCGCGCGAAAGCGGCGAGCTTTTCGGGGAATTCCGGATCTACGAGACTCGTGTAATGCGGACCGCTCCCATGATGGAGAAGACCCGCGATCGGGCGGATGCCGAGTTCGAGGAGCCGCTGCAACCCGGCATCAACGTTGCTCCAATTGAACTCGTCGGGGGAGTCCGGCGCGACCTCTTCCCAAAGGATTGGGAAACGTAAAGTCCGCAACCCGATCCGCGCGAACTCGTCCAGATCGCTGACCCGCTCAGCATGACCGCTGCGGTCGAACTGCCTGAAATATTGATCGCCGATCCGGTTGATGGTCGGCTCAACGCCGCCCCAAACCTGCAGTCGTTCGATGGAAGTTTTCTCTGTCATGCAATCCCGTCCCAACGATGACGCCCTCGTACTCCCTGACGAGGACGCCGGCCGGTCGGTGGTCTCAGCCTTACGCTGCGCTACTGCTCGCCGCCGGTTCCTTCGTACTGAGAACGTCCGCCACGTGCTTCTCCAGCTGTGCCACAATCGACTCCCACGAATTGTTTTTTGCCATCTTGAGACCTGTCTCGATCTGCAGAGCGCGCGGCTCCGCGATGCTGGCGTCGCAGCTGGCGATGAACTCCTCGTGATTGGTCGCGATGCTGACAACCTCGCTGAATTGCAACACAACGTCCTCGATGTCAGTCGAGACGATCGGCGTGCCTGTCGCCATGTACTCGAGCGCCTTCGTCGGATTGATGAACTCGGTCGCTTCGTTTTTCGCGAACGGCATCATGCAAACGTCAAACGCCTTTGCGTACGCTGGAAGCCGTGAGTAGTTGCGGCCGCCGAGGAAGTGGAGATTCGCGCGCTTCGGGAAATCGGCGGGATCGACCTTCGTATGCGGGCCGACAACGGCGATATTCCAGTCGGCATTATGATCGGCGAGCTTACCGAGAAGTTCGTAATCGAGACGTTCGTCGACAACGCCCACGTATCCGAGCACCGGTCCGGTAAAGTGCGCGACATCCTTCGGGATCTTCGTCGCAGCATGGCGTGCTTTGCCAAAGTGCTTGATATCGACACCACAGCCGAAGGAGTGGCAGTTGGAGTTGAAACGCCGCTTCGACTTCGCCATCTTTGGCCCGCCGGCGAAAACGACGTCAGCCGCATTCAATAACTCGCGTTCGCGACGAACCAGTTCCGGTGGAGCGCCTTTGAATTGCGAAAGCTCGTCCATGCAGTCGTAAACGACCGCGGATTCATCCATATGTCCGAGGAACGCGCTCACCGCCATCGGGTCGTAGAACCATTGCACCGGATTCTCAAACGAGCGGCCGAGTGGGCCGTCGAGAACGGATTGCACCAGCCGGCGCCGCTCTGTGTCTACCCATGCTGGCTCGCTCCAGAATCGCGACGCTGGTAGCTCCATCTGGAGCACCACGATGTTCGGGTAATCCGACACTTCCCTGAGCCGGACGCGCGACGTCGTGATCTCATCGGAAACGAGCGGTCCTTCCACAAAGAGGATCGGGTGGCGTTTCGAAAGCCGGGAGTGAAACTGCTGCGGACGCTGCCACACCCAATCCCAACCGAGATGCGAATGGACGATGATCGGGAACTCCGCCCCGTCCCGTTGCGAGGCGAGTGCTGTTGAGGTTTCCTGTCCGCTGCTGCGCCCTATGCCAGCCCTAGAAATCGGTTTTAGTTCCATTTGTGCGAGTGATACGGACAGGAACATACCCTCGGATGTAACGGGGCCTTTGGCGCAGAGTGAGACGCGCGGATCTAGAAATAGCGGTAGGTTTCACAGCCTACTATACACGTAATCGTTGTATAAGCGACCGGAGCTGCCGGGGTTGGCCCAAGCCGGGGGATTGCGGGCTTTTCCCTAAGGACAACCGACAGGCATCGTTGGGTATTACGTGATTTCCTAGAAACACGAACGGGCGAGTTGGCAACAAACCGTCGCGAGAGGATCGTAGCCGATCAACCAGCCACCTGCCGCCGCGGCCCCTGTCCATCCGGATGTTCGGATCGGCCATGTTCATTTGAAGGTGGCTGATCTGGAACGCGCGATTGTTTTTTACTGCGATGTGCTCGGGTTCGAGCTGATGCAGCGCTACGGCAGCCAGGCCGCGTTTCTATCCGCCGGCGGCTATCATCATCATATCGGCTTGAATACGTGGGAGAGCGCCGGAGGATCACCGCCACCATCGGGGTCGACCGGTCTATTTCACGTCGCGATTCTATATCCTACGCGTGCGCAGTTAGCTGTCGCACTTCGTCGGCTGCTTCACGCGGGGATCCAGCTGGATGGCGCTTCCGATCATGGAGTTAGCGAAGCGCTCTACCTGCACGACCCGGATGAGAACGGGATCGAGCTGTATCGGGATCGCCCGCAGGAAGAGTGGCCGCATGACGAACAAGGCGGTCTCGCGATTTACACTCGTCCGCTCGATCTCGACGATCTGCTGAAATCGGCAGAAGCATAGGCGCTCGCACGAGCGATAGATTAGGGATGAAGACGCGAGAACTCGGGAGAAGCGGACTGCATGTATCGGCGCTCGGCCTCGGCTGCATGGGCATGTCCGATTTCTACGGAGCACGTGATGATCAGGAGTCGATTGCGACGATCCATCGCGCGCTCGATCTCGGCGTCACACTGCTTGATACCGCTGATATGTATGGCCCGTGGACTAACGAGCAACTCGTCGGCCGCGCGATCAGGCAGCGCCGCAGTGAGGTCGTCCTCGCGACGAAATTCGGGATCGTGCGCGACCCGAATCAGCCGACGCTGCGTGGAATCAGTGGAAAGCCGGATTACGTGCACCGCGCGTGCAACGCGAGCTTGCAGCGGCTCGGCCTCGACGTCATTGACCTCTACTATCAACACCGTGTCGATCCTGACACGCCCATTGAAGAGACAGTTGGCGCGATGGCTGAGCTAGTGCGTGCGGGCAAGGTTCGCCATCTCGGTTTGTCGGAGGCCGGCGCCTCCACGATTCGCCGCGCGCACGCGGTCTATCCGATCACTGCGGTGCAAACGGAGTTCTCGCTTTGGTCGCGTGATCCGGAAGACGAAATCCTCCCCGTCTGCCGCGAACTCGGCATTGGTTTCGTGGCGTATTCGCCGCTTGGTCGCGGCTTTCTAACAGGGCAGATCCAGCGTTTCGACGATCTCGCGCCGGACGATTACAGGCGGCAGTCACCGCGTTTCCAAGGCGACAATTTCCTACGAAATCTCGACCTCGTGTCTCGCGTCGGCGAGATCGCTGCGGAGAGGGAAGCAACGCCGTCGCAGCTCGCATTGGCATGGCTGCTGGCGCAAGGCGACGACATCGTACCGATCTTCGGCACCAAACGCCGCCGTTACCTCGAAGAGAATTTGCGCGCGCTGGAAATCGAAATGAGCGCCGAAGATCTGCGTCGAGTCGACGAGATCACGCCGCGCGGCGCGGCGGCTGGCTCCCGTTATCCCGAAAGCACGATGCACCTAGTGAACGCGTGAGTTCCCGGGTGCTGCCCGTCCGGCCAAAAGTCCTGGGGATCACGGTGTGCCATCTTCGTGGGAGCGCTCGTATTACGGTGAGCGCCTCTGAAGCGACGCGGCGTTCTGCGCAGAGATTCCATCCTTACCTCATCGTAATGTTCCGGAAAGGTTCCCGCCACGGAGCTCGGGCATCGTGCGTTTATGATTAATCACGATGCTTCAATTTGGAGTCACTTCGGAAAGGCGCGCGCGCTCGGCACAGCGATGGTGGCGAGTGCCTTTGTTAGTGGAGGGTTGTTGGCCGCGACGGGAGCGGATCCGGTCGCGCCCGCGACGGCCAACCCCGAGATTAAAGTCGATCACGCGGCGGTGAATCGCGCGCACGCTTCGGCCGGCAGCTTTGCGCCGGTGGTGCAGAAGGTGGCCCCGAGCGTAGTGCAGGTTTTTGTGACCGGAAAGGATTCGGGCCGGCGGCAGGCGATGTCGGGCGATCAGATGGAACAGTTTCGCCGGTTTTTTGGCGGGCAACCGCAGTTCGGTGGCGGCGGCGGCCAACCCGGTGGGATGATGCCTAACGAGTCCGATTCGCCGCGCCTTCATGGCCTCGGGTCGGGCGTGATCGTTTCCGCGGATGGTTATATTCTTACAAACAATCACGTGGTCGGCGAAGCGAGTGCCATCCGCGTCGCGCTTGCCGATGGTCGGGAGTTCGAGGCGAAAGTCGTCGGGACAGATCCGAAGACGGATCTCGCCGTAATCAAGATCAAGGCGGATAACCTGCCCGCGCTCACCCTCACCGATAGCAACGAAGTCGCGGTCGGCGATGTGGTCTTGGCGGTGGGCAATCCCTTCGGCATCGGGCAGACCGTGACCGAAGGCATCGTCAGCGGCAAAGACCGGGTGACGGGCAACGCGCAGGATGAGGATTTCATCCAGACCGATGCGGCGATTAATCCTGGCAATTCGGGCGGCGCGCTCGTCGATGTCGAAG
>JALYXP010000389.1 GCA_030947045.1 Verrucomicrobiota bacterium
TCACGCTGATCGTTAAATCGGCGTGGTTGGGCGACGACGCCTACATTCCGATCCGTTCCATCGACAATCTGCTCAACGGCTACGGCCTGCGCTGGAATGTGGACGAGCGGGTGCAGGTTTTCACCGATCCGCTCTGGACGCTCCTGATCGCGGTCTTTTATGCGATCACGCATGAGATATTTATCACCGTCATCGTAATGAGCATCGTCACGTCGATGGCTGCTGTGTGGGTGCTAGTGCGGTATGGCAGTAGTTCGGAGTCGGCGGCCGTGGCTGCTCTTCTAGCGCTGATCTCCTCGAAAGCTTTCGTCGACTATGCGACTTCGGGTCTCGAGAACTGTCTGAATTACCTGCTCATCGCCCTCTTTTCGCTTACTTTTTTTCGAAGGGGGAACGGCCGCAGCCGATTGCGGTATCTCGTTTTGTTCTACGCTTTAACCGGTTTCAACCGGCTGGATTTACTTCTGATGTTGTTTCCGGCGCTCGCCTTCGCAGCTTGGAGCACCTATCGAAATAAGGCGATCAGCATTCGCGAGTGGCTCGTCGACGGGTTGATATTTTCGGCGCCGCTTTGGGGTTGGTTGCTCTTCGCCACCGTCTATTTCGGATATGCACTGCCTAACACCTATTATGCCAAGCTCTACACCGGCATCTCGGCAGGGGAACATGCTAAACAGGGGTTACTTTATTTTCTAAACTCAATCAACTACGACGCGGTCACGCTTTTCACCATCGCCATCGCGATCATCGTCTCTGTTTCGGCTAGAGACTTTCGTTTGAAATTAGCTGCCCTCGGCCTGGTTCTTTACCTTCTGTATGTGGTCAAGATTGGGGGAGATTTCATGAGTGGCCGTTTCTTTAGCGTACCGCTTTTCTTTGCCGTGACCTTGCTAGTCCAAGTGCGTATGAAGACGGCTGCATGGCTGGGTCTAGGAGCTCTCTGCTTTCTAATCGGCGCGAGCGCGAAATATCCGACTATCTTCTATAATGAAGAATATAAAGGAATAATCGAGAATCCTGTGCCCGAATCGCGCACCAGCGATGTCACAGACCGCCGCGGAATTGCAGATGAACGCGGTTGGTATTTTCGCGACAGTGGGTTGTTAACGGTTCTAACGCGGTACCGATCAACCCCATCAAATGCATGGGCCATCGCCGGCGCAGAGGCTCGACGGAACCATTTGGACCTCGTTGAATTTAGCACTCCCGGCTTATATGGATATTACGCTGGGCCTGGCGTTCATATCATTGATACCTTCGCACTCGGTGATCCGCTTCTGTCGCGGCTGCCGATATACGACAAAAAGCATTGGAAGGTGGGACACTACGGTCGCGCAATTCCTGTCGGCTACGTAGAGACGATCACGAGTGGGACAAACCAGATCGCGGATCCTTCGATTCACGAGCTATATCGGGTAACGAAGATTCTGACCCGTGATCCGATTTGGAGTGTTGACCGATTCGGGGAGATATTGAAAGCGAACCTCGGCTACTACAAAGGGCTGATCCGCTCTGCGCCCCGCAGCGGAGCGGCACCGCCGCTGGCAGTCGGTGAGCGCATTGTTCTCCCGCCTCGCCGGGTTGGGAATGGACCGTAGGGCAGCGAGTGAATCGTTTTTTTGGTTTTGATCGGATGACACCGACGACAGCGCTGTCGGGTGCGTTGCGTCAGTCAGAGAAAACCGGTGGACTTTGCGGCAGGTTGAAAAGCTGAAAGGCGAGCCAGCGCTTATCGTCCGATAGCGGCACGAACGGAGGCTGATCCGATGCAAACTGAACGGTGTAGACGGGTGGCCCTTCGCTCCAGTCTATTGGCAAGATAACTTGTTCGCGTTTGCGGCTCGGTCCGAGAGTGCATCCATATATCAGTTTGCCGTTGTGCGAGATTCGGACTGTTTGCTCGTCCGGCGCATAAAGCTCGAACGAAAGAGTGGAAGCAGGTGTGCTCGGCTCCGGTCGATAGAATTCGATTTGGCCGTGGCCGTCGCTCCAGTGCCACATCTCCGGCGCGACGCCTTCGACCGCATACCACCCGCTGCCGAATAGGGGAGGCAGACGTGGCAGCTCCGGCTTATCAGCTGGTGCAGCGGGACGAGAACGAAAGGGCCGGGTTTCTCCTGCCACTCGACTGGTCGCCCGGCTGCAGTAAACTGCTGGATCAGCGAAACTGCTTTATC
>JALYXP010000420.1 GCA_030947045.1 Verrucomicrobiota bacterium
TCCTAGGCGCCTGCCTGCCTCTCGTGGTAGCAGCGTCTTTGGCGTTGCGCGGCGACTATTGGAAACAAAAACCGGCCGAGCGCAGAGCATTGATCTTACTGGTAGCTTTTTCCGCGGTCGGAACCGCGGCGGGAGGCCGTTACTACCCACACTATTATATCCAGCTCATCCCACCGCTTGCCCTTCTGGCAGCGCCCTATCTTTTTCGCTTATGGTGTCGCACGACTGATCGCCGTCCGCGACGGTTCTCACGCGTGATTACGGTGACGTGGTTGGCTTTAACTGTCCTCGCCTTCTGGTTTTGCCACTGGCAAGGGCTTATCCCGGAGCGGGCGCCATCGGAGGCGGGCAACTTCATCCGCGAACACGCGCAGACTAACGATCGTATTTTCGTCTGGGGACATGATCCCAAGGTCTATCTAAACTCGCAGCGGAGGCCGGCTTCCCGCTACATCGTGACGTTCCCCCTCACTGGTTCTTTGTACGCGGGACCGAACGACGTGGATACGACCAACCGGATTTCAGATGAAGCCTGGCGCTTGCTCGCATCCGATCTTGAGCAACACCCCCCGGCGTTCATTGTTGATTTGCAGGCTGATCGAAGCTTCGAGCCCGTCCGGCAATTCCCAATCTTGGCGAAGCTGCTCGCCCAGCAGTATGAGCCGGTTGCGCATCCTCGAGAAGGACTTGTGTATCGACGGATTGCGCTTGCCCGATAGGGGAGGTTCGCGCTGGCTCTGATCGCACGCAGTCGCCTTCTACTGCCGCCGCTCGTGGTCTGCGCCGAGCTGGCCTATCCTCGTCGTTCATCCCTTCTGGATCGACTGTGCGAAAAAGGAGGCCGACTGTTTCAGGCTACGCTCGCCGTCAGCGGCCCCGGCGACTTCATCATCGACGAAAAGGGCGAAACAGTTTTCCGGCAACGCGCATTCGGCCAAACTTGGGAACCATGCGTGATGGAACGAATTCGGCGCGGCCTCCTCGTCGACGACGCTGCGGAAAGATGCGGGCAGACCCGGTGCTGCGTCGCAGTGCTCGGCAAAGACATTTCTCAGCGAGCGAGCGCATTCATCACGCAAAATTATTTACCGATAACGAGCCAATTGCGGGTCGTCGGCGCATGGCTACAGCGATCGGCCGCGGATGAGCATCGGTTTGAATTCGCGACTGCGATTCCAGCGTCATACGAGGTAGTCGGCCCTGACGGCGTCGCCGATGGAGTGCTTGACGGCGAACCGAGCCACTGTCCGCGCTTCCTTTCGCCCGGTCTTCATACATTCGAATTTAAGGGGGCCGAGAAGGACCTCGCCGCGATCTGGTCCAAGGCCGCAGATCGTTATTTCACGCCCTTTCCGCGAAGAAACGTCCCCCCGCGCGTGTGACTTTATCTAACGCTAAAACGACGGATTCTTGGATGGCACAATCAAGAAATCAACGCACGCGCGGATCACGACCTGGAGGAGACGAAGCCGGAGCTTGAGGTCCCCCGTTCATCGATCATTGCCGAACGCCTGTTGGTAAGCAGCTCTGTAGACAGTGTTATCATAGCTGGGTTGCACTGCGACGAGAGTGTCGCACAGTCCACGGTGCAGCGGGTGAAAGCGGCCGCGCTTTTAAAGGGGCGCTGCCTTATACCGTGCATCAACGCGCTTCGTGAGGACCATTCTGGCTCGCAAAAGCGAATTACGACGGTGCCCACAGCCCGAGACCTCCGCTTATGAACATAAAGTCCTCTCCTTCCTTCAGTTCGTCGAGTTCTGCCCGTCATGCCTTCCGCGTTTTCTTTGCGGCGGCGGCGTTTATGGCGACTGCGACCGCGCCGGCGGCAACGCCCGCAACTGGATCGCTTAATCCCTCCTCGACGAATACGATCACTTGGAAGGGCGATGCAACTGGCACCGGTGCGGCGCAAGGCGAGTCGACCTGTGTTGATGGACTGAATTGTGATGTTTTCACGATCACGCTGAGCGGCACTGCGAGCGATTACTCAGGCAAGCAGTTGGCGATCGCGATCAACTGGACTGTGCCTGCCAACGACTACGACTTATACGTTCACAAGGATTCTTTGGCAGGCGCACTGGTGGCGAGTAGTGCAAACGGTGCCCCACAAACTTCAGAACAAGTCTCGATCAACCCGGCGACTTCAGGGGTTGGCAAATATGTGGTTCATGTGGTCTACTTCGCGACGACTCCCGTTGACCAATATACCGGAACTGCCAAGATCACGGCCGCAGCAACGGTGGCGACCCGCACCGCCACCTATCTAACAGACGGACTGGCCTTTAGCCCCAACGTCCCAGTGAAAGCGCCGGTGACCGCGCGCGACGGTGAACCGAGCAGCCGCACTGACTTTATGGGGAATTGCTATGTTGGTGGGATTCGGGGCGTTCCGGCGGGCGTCGATCTCTGGTACTTCAATTTGAACGCGGCGAAAGGAAACTATGACCCTTTCATGCGAGTCCCGAACTATCGCGGCCAGCCGGATGCCCTTAGCCCGTCTTCGGGTCAGTTCGATGCCGGCGGCGACGGCGGCGGTGACATTGACCTTGCGGTCGGTTTCCAGTTACCGGCAAACCAAGCCGATCCTACTCTGGCCTTCAGCAGCCTTGCGGCCGCGAACATCTCAACTGGGAATAGTCTCGATCGGGCGCAAACCTACAACAAGAACCCAGCCGGGAATGTGACAGGTGGAGCCGCCGGCGATGACCGCGAATGGGAGGAGTTTCTCGGCTCGACCTCTGTTTATCTATTCTATCGGACACTTGAGCCTGCGGTTACGATGATCCAGCGTTCGGACGACGGCGGGTTGACATTCGGCGCTGCCAAAACGGCTGGCACTTCAACTCAGGTAGGACCGATCGATGTGCATCAGACAACCGGAACCGTCGTTGGCGGGACGAGTCAAGGCACGGTTGTTGTGGGAGTACCTTCAACTCCGAAGGCGGAGCCGCTGACGTATAATGTTTATCAGGCAGCAACCGATCCGAATGGCGTGGCCCACCTATTCTTCGTCACCAAAATCGCCGACGACGGCACACTCAAGGGAACGATCTACGTTTGCTATTCAAATGATCGAGACGTTTTCTTGAAGCACTCGACCGACGAGGGGAAGACTTGGAGCCCTGCGGTGAGGGTCAATGACGGCGCAACCACGAAGGTCAACATTTTCCCTTGGATGGAGACCGGCCCCACGCCAGGATCAGTCGGAGTGGTGTGGTATGGCACCACCAGCGGCGCGAATACCGACGCCGCGGAATGGAAAGTTTATTTTGCACAAAGCTTTGATGCGAGTTCTGCGACGCCAACCTTCCGCATCGCAGAAGTGACCGAACCAGAACACGTCATTCACGCATCCAATATCTCAGAAGGCGGACTGACCGGCGCTGCTAACCGCAACCTGATCGACTACTTCCAAGTCTCGTTTGATCCTCAGGGTGCCGCGGTCGTCGCCTACACGGACGATCATAATGACTTCGATGGGCATACCTACGTCGCCCATCAGATCGGCGGCCCAAGCATTCGCGGGGGCATGCTCCCGCCTCCAGCCGAAGGTTCGGCACTGTTTCTACCGCCGGGGACTTCATCGGTTTCCGCCGCCGACGCGTTTCCTCCGCGAGTCCCAGGTTTCAACGGGGAACAAGTGACGGACTTCCCGTTCGACGTGCAGGACGGATTGTTGGCTCGGGTCCGTGTCGCCGATCCTTTTGACATCACTTCAATCCGTTATGACACGTCAGGCACCGGCGCGAAATTAGCTATCGCTGCCACGATGCGCGTTTCCGACCTGAGCACCATTCCGCCGGGCGGAACTTGGCAGATAAACTTTGCCGTCAACGCACCGCACTCGGTGCTCAGTGCGACCGGCACTTACACCTATGGTGCGTCGGACCACGCCGATCAGTTCTACGTGCAAGCAGATACTGATGCATCTGGCGCGCAGACATTCACCTACGGGACGGCGACGAGACTTTCAACGGGTGCCCTGAGCTACACTCAAGTTGGAACGGCCGATGCCGGCGAGTTCGATTCAGCCACCAATACCATCTCGGTTCAGGTGAGTGTGGAGAAACTTAATGCAGCCATTCCGAAAGGTCACACGCTGATCTCTAATGGCGCGGTTGTCACCGGCCTACGGGGTCGCTCGATCACAGCTTCGAACCCAGGGACAACTCGCGCGCATAACGACCTCGCGCTCGGAGGCACGCAATTCACCGTGCACGACTCGACGCAGCCAGCGCCGGCAGCAGTTCCCGTCCCGACGCCGATGCCCGTCGCTGCGCCAGTGCCTGGCACGACTCCTGCCGCGACCCCAGCTCGGACTGAACTCGCTAACATTGCAACTCGCCTGCAGGTTCTAACGGGCGATCAACAAGGCGTTGCGGGCATCATCGTGCGCGGCGCGGCGCTCAAGCGCGTCATGATCCGAGGCATCGGTCCGTCGCTTTCGTCAAGCCTAGGCACCGCGGCCATTCCTGATCCAGTGCTCAACGTGTTTGACTCCGCCGGCACCAACGTAGCGAGCAATGACGACTGGCGGAGCAGGCAGCAGGCGGAAATTAGTGCTACAGGGCTGGCACCCACCAGTGACCGCGAGAGTGCAGTCATTCTTACCCTTCAAGGCAACACCACTTATACCGCAACTCTTACAGGTAAAGGAGGCGGCACTGGTCTCGGGTTAATTGAAGCATACGATCTCGATGCCGGCACTTTGAGCGACTTTGGCGAGATCGCAACGCGTGGTGTCGTCAGCGGCGGAGACAACATTCTGATCGGCGGCTTTATCGTCCGACCAAATGATAGCACCGCTCCCAATCAAAAGATCGTTGTGCGCGCAATCGGGCCGTCTCTCGCAGCGCAGAATGTAACTGGCCCGTTGCAGGATCCGACCATTACGCTCTACGATGGGAACGGCACGCTTCTCGAGACGAACGACAATTTTGCCGATTCGGCTGAGGCTGGCGAAATTTCTGCGAACAAGCTCGCACCATTGGATCCAAGGGAGTCGGCAATCCTTCGCATTTTATCTCCGGGTGCTTATACTGCGGTAGTCACAGGGGCAGGTGGCAGCACCGGTGTCGGCCTGGTGGAGGTCTACAATTTGGGAGCTCCATAAGGTGGTCGGCCGGGGGACGCGCAGCTCGACGTTTATTTGTTAGACAAAGTCGACTGGGATCATTTCGATCGTAATCTAGATGCGATAAAGCCGGTTGCCTCTGGCGCCATGCGAATGCTAGGGACAGGACTACTGTCGAATTTGATCCGCAAAAGCCGTCAAGCCTGGCTCGATCACTTCACCGTCCAGGCAACGAGCGGCGCGATTCCGCTGCAGATCGATCCCGCTGGCGAGATCCACGGCTTCCCGATCTCCGAAAAGAGAACCCGCCCATCCTCACGAACCAGGCAAAGGGCTCGCTCAGGATCGGCGGCGGAATGGGGATTACCCTGCCCGCTTCTATGACCTTCACCTTCACTGCATTGCAACGGCCTCCTTGCCGAAGCGCTAGAAGCAGCTGGGCCTTCAACCGCATAACTGATGCTTGAGTTGCGACGGCGCCAGCATCGAGGGATTGTCGGGAACCCCGCCTCGAGGTTACCGTGAGTCCTCGATGTAGCTAGCGGATTGGTGCTGCTCGCTAGTCGAAGTCGTAATGGAAGGAGTTGTTGCCGGTTCCGGTGAAGCTCTTCACGACAGCAGCGCCAACAAAATCCGGATTGCCGCTCGTCGACCAGTCCGCGTTTGGAGCATACCATCCCGCGTAAAGTCACGCGCCGAACGGCTGGTCAATCCTCGGCGGCGGCTGGGTGAAGAACTTGAGCCCGCTCTCGGCCATGTGCCAGCAGTCCTCGAGCCGCACGCCGAATTTGCCCGGGATGTAGATACCGGGTTCGTCGGAAAAGCACATGCCGGCCGCGAGCGGCGTCGTCTCACCGTGGACGAGGTTCACCGGCTCGTGCCCTTCCATGCCGATGCCGTGTCCGGTGCGGTGCGACAGGCCCGGCAGCTTGTAGCCGGGCCCGTAGCCAGCACTTTCATATTCTCGCCGGACCGCGTCATCGACAGTGCCTGCCGCAACGCCGACCTTCGCCGCCTCGGCCGCAATCTGCTGGCCCCGACGCACCTGATCCCAGACCTTGCGCTGCTCCGCAGTCGCCGCCGCGCCGTAGACGAACGTTCGGGAAATATCGGACTGGTAGCCGTGGACGGAACAACCGCAGTCCATCAGCACCACGTCGCCGCGCTTTACCACCTGCGGCTTGTGCGAACCGTGTGGGTAGGCTGTCGCTTCGCCGATGAGAATCAGGCCTTCGTCATATTTTCCGCCGAGGCGTTTGTGCGCCGCCGCCACCAGCGCATCCACGTCTGCCGGAGTCATGCCGCCGCGAACTCGCCCGCCCGCATAGCGCAACGCGGCAGCAGTGACGTCGTTCGCCGCCTGCAGAAGCGCGATCTCTTGCGGCGATTTGATCATGCGCAGCGCGCGGACGACGGGGTTCGCAGTAACGTCGCGCAGCTCGGGGAGCTGGCGCCGCAGGCGGTCGAGAATGAAGAAGCGGTTCGTCTCCTCGAACGCGACCGGTTGTCCGGCGACTCCCTGCTCGCGCAGGAAATCGACGATGAGATTCAGCGGCTCCTCATCCTCGTTCCACGTCCGGATCTCGGCGGGGATCGACAGGCTCTCGGCGACGGACGGCCGCTCGAAGAACGGTGTCACGATAATCGCATCGCCGCTCGCGGGGATCACGGCGGCCGTTAGCCGTTCCGAGCGCCGCCACTGCACCCCAGTGAAATAGTCGAGACTCGGGCCTGGCTCGATGATAATAGACCCAATCCCGTTCTCCTCCATCAGTTGCCGCGCGCGTGCGACCCGTTCGAGTCGTTCGCCAGAGGTGATCGGCGGCGGGATTCTCGCTGGCTGCAGTGCGTCGCGCGCGGCCGCGAAGGTCCGCTGCGGCGAGATCGTCAGTGCCGCGGCGGCCGCGGCAGCGGACTTGAGGAAGCTTCGGCGTTCGATCATCTAGTCCTTCGTGGATGTACGCCCCACTGTTGCACGGCTGCGCGGCACGAGAAGAATGCTGCCGCCTAGGCCATCAATAGCAAGATCGGCTTCACATCTAACGAGACACAAAATCAACTATCGCTGGCGGAGGCGAGCGTGGCAGCAGGTGAATTGTGGAATACATCCCCAAAATTGTTATCGCAGCGGCCCGCGGTGCAGATCGATCGGATACGAAAGAGGACATGATCAGCCCGGCCCGCCCGAGGAAACGATCAGCGATTCGATTGCACTACGTGCCGCCTCAGCATCAATAGTTGCGTTGCTGCCGGGCAGCCTCATCCGGTGTAAACTGCCGCAGACAAACTGCGACAGTCAGCTGATCAACGGCAATCCCGGGAACTTTCGACCGAGCACAGCCTCGCTCGGTGCTTTTAGCCACTCGTCGAGAATCGTCGCGTAGACGCTGCGAAAATCGGTGTTGTACTTGAGATCACCAAAATCCAGGTCAGACAAACTCGGATGCGAACCCAATAATCCCGGTTTCACCGCTCCGCCCAGGACGAACATCGGTGCCGCCGCACCGTGATCGGTCCCACCATTCGCGTTCTCGGCGACGCGCCGTCCAAACTCGCTGAAGGTCATCAGCAACACTCGATCGAAGTTGCCCTGTTGCTTCAAGTCCGCGACAAAGGCCGACAACGCCTCATTTAGCTGCACCATCAAGCGGTCGTGCGCATTCACTTCGCCCGCGTGCGTGTCAAATCCGCCCTGGCTCGCGTAATAGACCCGAGTGGGCAGCCCGCCAGCAATCATGCGCGCGATTACGCTCAAGCTTGCCGCCAGCGGGCCAGGCGGATAAGCCACGGTAGATTTATATTTTCGCGCGATGGCGAGGATCTTGTCCGAGCTCAGCTGCGCGTCCAACGCTGTCCGCTGGAGGAAGTCGGCCGGGCTGTCCGCCGCCTTCGTCACGCCCGCGATTGCTCCAATTGAGCCTCCGTCGTTCGGCGCCGCCTCAGCCTCGTCATTCATTCCGTTGAGCTGGCGATAAAAAGATTCTTCGGTGCTTGCTGTGCCAGCCGTTCCCTTCTCCGACGGCTGCCAGCGGAATTGTTCCGGCCTTGAGAAGGTCACCCCGGTCGGTGTTTTCGCGACAAAAGCCTGCGGCATCTGTTCGCCGATGGCTACGCCCACTGTCGGATCTGCCCCCGTGCAGCAACTGTCGAAATACTTGCCAAGCCAGCCGTGACCTTCGTTTCGGTCCGCGTCTGCGGCGGTCTGCCATATTTCCGTCGCGCGAAAGTGCGAGCGGTTTGGATTCGGATAGCCAACACCTTGCACGATCGCCAGGTGCCCTTCGTCAAAAAGAGACTTCAACCCTGTAAGCTTGCCGTTCAACCCGCCGTAGCCATCGAGTTTCAGCACGTTATCCGCCGCAATTGCGAGCTTCGGGCGCGCCCGATAATAGATGTCGTCGCCGTACGGCACGACCGTATTTAACCCATCGTTCCCACCAGCCATCTGGAGCACCACCAGGATTGTTCCATCCTTGCCCGTGACCGACTGCGTGACCGCTTCCGCGGCCATTGCATCGAGCGTGCAGAATGTTTTCTCAAGGAATATCGGCAGCGTCCAAGCAGCGGCGGCACCGAGCGCGGAGGTGCGCAGGAATTGGCGCCGTGTGTGCAAGGTCGATTTCATCCGATTTGTTATGCCAATTGGAATTGTGGTGTGCTCATCATTAAATGCAGAAGCTCGCGGATCGTCTGGTCGCTCGTGTCCGGCGCGCGCTCGTTTAAGAAACGCAGGAAAGCTGCGTGCTCCTTTGCCGGCGCTCTCCCGCCAAGAAAACGACGGCTGAGCTTCGCCAC
>JALYXP010000422.1 GCA_030947045.1 Verrucomicrobiota bacterium
ACGCTGGCCGTCGACGGAATCATCTCCAGCACCAATGCAGTCACGCTCAGCTTGGCCGGTGCGGGCGTGATTCAACTCGCCGGCGCGAACACCTACACTGGTGGAACATCTCTGGGCAGCACCACAACTCTGCGGGTGAATAATGCCAGCGCGCTCGGCACTGTCACGTTCACGATCAACGGCGGCACGATCGACAATACGAGCGCAGCTGCGATCACGCTGGAGACGAACAACGTGCAGGCATGGAACGGCAACTTCGTTTTCACCGGAACGAAAGACCTGGACCTCGGCACTGGCGCAGTGACGTTGAATGCGGCGCGCACAGTTACGGTTAACGGCGGCACCCTAACGGTCGGCGGCGGAATTACCGGCGCGGCGTTTGGCATTACGAAGGCAGGCGCGGGGTCGCTCGTTTTGAACGGTGCGATCGGCACGACATCGGGTACAGTGATCGACAACGCCGGGACCTTGACCCTTGGCGGGAATAATACCTATAGCGGCGGCACGACCCTGGCTTCGGGAGCGACGTTGAACATCAACGCCGCAGGGACGGCGGCGACAAACTCAGCCATCGGCACGGGCAAACTCACGGTCAACGGCGGGATAATCGACAACACGAGTGGAAGCGCGATCACGCTGGCCACGAACAACGTGCAGGCGTGGAATGGCAACTTCACTTTCGCGGGAAGCAACAATCTGAGCCTCGGCACCGGCGCTGTGTCGTTCGGAACGTCGGCTGGCACAGCTCGAACCATCACCACAAACGCAAATACTCTTACAATTGGTGGTGTTATTTCCAACGGCACATTCGCGACCGGTTTGACGAAGGCAGGAGCTGGTAATTTGACCTTGTCCGGCACTAATACCTTTACTGGGGCGACGATAATCAACGGTGGCACGTTGACCGCTGCAGGGACGTCGGGTGGCGCGCTCAGCAGCACGTCATCTATCACCGTGAATAGCGGCGGGACGCTCCTGCTCGGCGCGAATGATCAGATTAAGAACACCGCGGCGATTACGCTAGCGGGCGGAACATTTGCCAAAGGTAATTTCACAGAAGGCACAGCGACCACCCCTGGTGTCGGTGCATTAACGCTCACAGCGGCTGGTTCGCACCTCGACTTCGGCACCGGCACAGTCGGCACCTTGAACTTCGCCAGCTTCTCGCCGGGCGCTTTCACCCTTACGGTTGATAATTGGACGGGCAGCATCAACACCATCGGCAATAGCGGAACCGACCGGCTTATTTTCGACATCAGCCAATCGGGCAACCTGAACAACTTTAGCTTCACCGGCTATGGTGCCGGCGCCACGGAGATCGCGTTGGGCAATGGCTATTACGAGATCACACCCATTACGGCGGCGCCTGAGCCGAGCACGTATGTCGCCGCGCTCCTATCGGCCGCCGCAGCTGGTTATCACTTCCTGCGCCGGCGAAGGGCAGCGCGATCAGCCGCTGTGGCCTAGTTTTGGCTCGCAATCAGATTGCGCCACTTCGCGACAAGACGGCGGAGACCTGTATCTAAGGGGAGCGCTTCCATCTCTTCTGGAGTGAACCACCGCAGTTCTCGGCTTTCCGCACTTTGCTGGAAGATCGCTTCGTGAGGAGCGACAAAGAGATACCGAACGTCGTAGTGCCAGTGTGCCGGCTCTTCGCCACGTGCCGGGATTTTGTGAATATCGAGATCGAATGGCTGCGAGTTCCACACCGCGAGCGAGTCGATACCGGATTCCTCGTGAGCCTCGCGACGGGCGACCGCAAGCACGTCCGCTTCTCCGTCACAGTGGCCCCCGAACTGCAGCCAGCGGTCCAGCTTGCGGTGGTGGTGAAGAAGCGTTCGTTGGAAGTCAGCGCTGAGCACAAGAGCGCTTCCGGTAAAGTGTGCGGGAAAGCAGGAGCGAAGGAAACAGTTCGGCGCGTGCGCGAGTAGCTCGAGCATGCGGTCGCGGGTTAGCATTTCGTCGCTGCTTGCGGCGAACCGCACGGACCGCAGTTGGACCTCCAGCTCGGGATAGTTAGTCATGGGTTAAATTCGCAAGAAGCGCGAAGCGTCTCACGTGGCTCTCGCGGAGAAAAGAAGTGTTACCGAGTTCGTTCAGTGTTGATACTGACAAAGCGGCGTCGCGTGGGAACTACGCCCGTGCTTCTTCTGTAGCGGCGGTGTGTGACCGCCGATCGCCACATAGTTATAAGCGGAGCCTTCGGTACTTACAAAGCGCCGCTACAGAAGAGCAACACTCAGAGACCCGGCGGTTGCCCTCGAAACATGCAAATGCGTGGCGGCGGTTGTTACAGCCACGCCTGATAGGCGTTTCGCTGTTGCAACGGTCCCTTAGAACGACAACCGCATGCCAAGCTGCACTCTCCAGCGAGACTCGAGGTCGTCGATCGACTGCACCGTCGGCGTGGTCCCAACCGCGGGATTGAAAGTGTATTTCTGCGTGGTGCTGTTGAACACAACCGGCTGGGGTGTGCCGAAGTTGCTGTAGCGCTTCAACTGGGCTTTGCTGCTGTCGATGAGGTTCGTCAGGTTCAGGACGTCGACGGTAAACTCCGCGTCGATGAACTTAACTGGGATCTTTTGGGAGAAATGCAGATCGAGGTGG
>JALYXP010000431.1 GCA_030947045.1 Verrucomicrobiota bacterium
GCTTCCGCACGAGCTGCTCCACGAGCGGCTTCCACTTGTCGTACTGGTGGGTCGAAACGGTGGCCGGTCCGCTGATGATTAACGGCGTGCGCGCTTCGTCGATCAGGATGGAATCGACCTCATCGACGATCGCGTAATTGTAGCCGCGCTGGACTTGCTGCTCGCGGGTCGTCGCCATGCCGTTGTCGCGCAGATAATCGAAGCCGAACTCCGAGTTCGTTCCGTACGTGATGTCGCAAGCGTATTGCTGACGCCGCTGATCCGGCGGCTCGTCGTGCTGGATCACGCCGCAGGTGAGACCCAGGAAGGTGTAAAGCTGACCCATCCACTCCGCGTCGCGACGGGCGAGGTAATCATTCACCGTCACGAGATGTGCGCCGCGCCCGGTGAGCGCATTCAAATAGAGCGGCAACGTCGCCACCAAAGTCTTGCCTTCGCCGGTCGCCATCTCCGCGATGCGTCCGCGATGCAGCACCATCCCGCCAACCAGCTGCACATCGAAGTGCACCATGTTCCACGTCATCGGCTGATCGCAGACCATGAACTCGCGCTCTTGCTCGGTCAGCCGCCGCGCCCCGTTTTTCACGACCGCGAACGCTTCCGGCAAAATTTCATCCAGTTTTCGCCACTGATCTTCGAGCTGATCCATGGCGGCGAGTTCCGCCTTCCACTGTGCAGTCTTGGCGCGGAGCTCGTCGTCCGTGAGCGACTTGAACTGCTCGTCGTACTCGTTGATTTGGCGCACGATCGGCGCCATGCGCTTGATCTCGCGCTGATTTTTCGAGCCGATTACTTTCTTTAAAATCCAGCCAACCATGAGCGGCTACTATCAGCGAGAATCGGGCCGGTCGCAATTACGCGCCGCCGTGATGCGCGAATGGCCATCGCCGTCATCCTGAGCCGCGAAGACGGTCGAAGGATCTCACCTACGCAGGTTGCGCATTCTTCATCATAGTCCGGGCTAAAATGCAGTCGGTGCTTCGTAGTTCCCGCTCGCGCCGTGCAGAGCCACTGCTGCAAGTGCGAATCCCTCGACTCCGCTCGGGATGACCTGGCGTAGACGCGGCGCGATTGTGCGGCGCCCGTTTTCGGTTAGCCTCCGCGCATGAAGAAGATTGTCTCCACGACAGATGCCCCTGCCGCCGTCGGCCCCTACTCCCAAGCCGTTCGCGTCGGCCAATTTGTTTTCACCGCCGGCCAGATTCCGCTCGATCCGAAAAGTGGCCAGATTGTCTCGGAGGATATCAGCGAGCAAACTACTCAAGTGATGAACAACCTCACCGCCGTCCTGAAAGCGGAAAACCTGACGTTCGATCACATCGTCAAAACGACTGTCTTCATGACCGACCTCGGACAATTCGCACAAATGAATGAGATCTACGCGAGCTACTTCAAGAGCCAGCCGCCGGCACGCTCGACCGTGCAGGTCTCCGCGCTACCGAAAGGCGCCCGCGTCGAAATCGAGTGCATTGCGGTCTCCGACCAGACTCCAGCTGGCAAGCAGCTCAGCGTCGACGTAGGGGAATAGCGAGCGCCGCATGAGCGAAGACCTGCTCGCACTGTTCCGAAAAACTGGCGCGCTGCTCGATGGGCATTTCGTGCTGCGTTCGGGACTGCACAGCCGGCAATTTTTCCAATGTGCGCTGCTGCTCCAGTACACGGACATCGCCGCCGATGTATGCGGTCGCCTCGCCGATAAGCTGCGCGACATTCCATGCGATGCAGTTATCTCCCCTGCTCTCGGTGGCATTGTCGTCGGGCAGGAAGTCGGTCGCTCGTTAGGCAAGCGTCACATCTTCGCTGAAAAAGACGCCGGCAGGCTTGTCTTGCGCCGCGGGTTTCAGATCGCGCCCAGCGAACGTTTCATCGTCGCCGAAGACGTCGTGACCCGCGGAGGTCGCGTGCAGGAGACAATCGACATTGTTCGTCGGCACGGTGGTGAAGTCGCAGCAGTCGGCGTGATCGTCGACCGCAGCGGCGGGAATCGACCTGATTACGGTTGCCCGTTCATCAGCCTCGTTGAGATGAATGTGGAGACCTTCGAGGCCAATCAGCTCCCGAGCGACCTCGCCGGCACGCCGGCTCACAAACCGGGCAGCAAGTAGCTGCGGAATTCTACCGCCTGATCGGCAGCAGCATAGAACCTGCCCGTGACTTCGGATCTTAGCCACGGGCGGTCAACACAGCCCGCGGCGGGGAACCCCACCAACGCGGCGAGAAACCGCATCGGCTTCCGGGCGGCGGCGGGTGTGATCCTCGTTTGTGCGGCGCTCTTACGCATTTTGCCTGCGCCAGCGGTTCTGCCCTACAGCGACTACATCGACGAAGGTTACGTGCTTAATCAAGTAATCGATCACCTGAATAACCGCAGCTACGACTCGAACTATTACAACTATCCGCCGCTTCCGAGTTACCTGATCACAGGCACAGTGTTGCTCACTGGCCCAGTCTATCGGGCAATCCACGGCCATGGTTTCCGCTCCGACCTGCCACGCGAGCGGGAACGCCGCACATCGCTCGGGTTGAATTACAATCTCATTCAGCCGCCTGCCCTGATCCTGACCGGGAGACTCGTGGCGGCTGTTCTAAGCATCGCGACGGTCGCCGTCGTCGGAGTCATCGCATGGCGTCTCGCTGGTGCAGTAGCTGCGACGTTCGCGATGGTCCTGTGTGCGTTTTGTCCGTCCCTGGTGATCCGCGGATCGACGGTGATCGTCGATACGTTTGCTACCTTCTTTGCGGTAGTCAGTATTTACTTCGCCGACCGTCTACGCCGAGCCACTGACGCACGCGCAGCAGTCCGGAATTCGGTCCTTGCAGGGGTCGCGGCGGGACTAGCCGCCGACTGTAAATACACGGCCGTTATGGTTTTCGTCGTCACTCTATTAACCATCGTTCTCCGCGCCGCCAGGATCCGCGGGAAGATCCTGCTCGCCGTGACCAGTGGCTTTGCGGCAACGGTCGCAGCCATCTGCGCGGCGCCAGCGATTGTTCTCCAACCCCACAAGATCATTACTGAATTGAGACTCGTTAGCGCCTTCTACAAAACCGTCGTTCTCCCCACGACATACTGGCAGGCTGCGTGGCTCGATTACGAACTTGGCGTGCTGCTCGTTGTAGCGGCGATAGTCGGATGGGTCTTCATGTTCCTGCGGCGCGATCTACGAATCACCGCGGGCCTTTGGAGCATTTTCGCCGTTTGCTTGATCGCGCCCCTCGCTTCCTACGCCCAACAGCCGTTCCGGAATCTGCTCCCGCTGGTGCCACTTGCCTGCGTCGCTGCGGGCATTCTCTTCGCTGCACCCTTCAAACTGTCGAAGCCACTTTACCGGTGGATCCTTAGCGGCGTCGGCGTTAGCTGCGCGATCGCGATTACATACGCGTCTGCAAAAGTCGATTGGCGGTACACGCGAGACCGGCTCGCGCGGATCGACTCACGTGTTCGCGCTGTCGACTGGCTGCAACACGAGAGCAGACCGACCGACAGAATCCTCCTGTTTCGTGAGTTAGTCGTGCTCCCGGCGGAACAAAAGCGAATCCGCGGAATCGTTGAAGAGGTTCCCTGGCTGAACGTCGCGGAAACGATGCAACGGAAGCATTTCGACTACATCATGGAAGCCGAAATCGATTTCGTTGGCACCGACAACCCGGAGTGGACGGCGTATCGCACGGCACTCCACGAGCGAATCGCAGCGTTACCCGCCGTGTTCACGGTCGGGGACATGGCGACCCCGATCTACCCGCACATCTGGCGGTCACTGGATCAGCGGATCGTAATCCGGCGAGCGTCGCCAGGTTGGACCTTGTCAGCGGAGTAATTGACGGTGGCGCTGGTGGTAGCCGCCTTGCCTACCGAATCCGATCGCTCCCTGCTCAGCTCAAAAACTGCTCCGGACTGGAAGATACTGAGGCGCCTGCGTCCCTGCGACCCCAAGCTGACCCGCCTGGTTATCCCCCGCAACGAACACCGCCCGGTCCGAGTTTCGGACCATCGCGCTGAAGTTCGCGCCTGCGACTAAATCGTCCACTTCATCCATGTTGTCAGGGCCGCGTTCCATCGCTGTCGGGTAAGCTTCCGCGACTGTCGCGGAACCAATCCCGAGCTGGCCTCGGCCATTATAACCCCATCCGTAGACGTTCCCGTCTTCGCTGTGAGCGATGCAATGCGCGGAGCCCACCGCAATCGCGTCGATCGCAGCTCCTGTTCCGATCCCAACCGGAGTGGCAATCGAAAGGGCGCCACCGGCAGGAAGAGCCAGCTGCGAGAATTGATTGTCTCCCCAGACAAACACGGTCCCGTACCGCGCCAGAGCAACACAAAAGCCCGATGACCCACAAGCGACCTGGCTTATGCCAACTAAAGGGGTCCCGACGTTATTCTCGCCGGCTTTTATGACTTGAACAGGATACGCACTGTCTTCTATCCCGCCGTTGCCCAGCGCGCCGTTCGCCCCTGCTCCCCAAGTCCAGACTGTGCCATCAGCATCGATCGCCGCGATTGTACCTCCGCCGGCTGTGATGGATACAATGCCGCTCAGATAATCCTCCGGAGCCGGCCCTTTCTTGACTCTTGCCGGCGTGTATCTCGTAGCTGTAGTGCCGTCGCCAAGGCGGCCATTCCAATTTGCTCCCCACGTCCAGACCTGGCCATCAGTATCAATGGCGGCATAAGAAGATGTGCCGACTGCGACAGCATGCTGACCGGATCGGCTAGGAGTAGAGATCTTATTCGGCAGCGGAACGCGAACGGGTTCTACGATGCTATCTCCGTTGCTACCATCCCCCCGCGCTCCGTATTGATTAGAACCCCACATCCACACAGACCCGTCGGGTTTCACGGCGAACGAGGTGTATTCGCCCGCAGCGACTTCCGTCACTGAGCTATCTAAGCTCGAGATGCGGCTGGTCGGTGAAGTTGGTGCTGTCGTGCCTAACTGACCAAATGTGTTCTGGCCGGCGGCATTGACGACCCTGCTCGAAAGACCGAGGAGGTGTTGCATTCCGGCCGCGGGGTGTGCCGCGGTGCTTCGGCCCTCGCCACGGCCTGAGGCTACGTAGTGATCGATCGCGGCGTGGTAATTCGTCGCCCCATAGGCGCTTGCAACGTCCGGATTCAGCAATAGATATTGCGAAGCAGAAAACGATTTCGACGCCGTTTTCCCCTGTGGCAACCCTTGTGTCAGCCAATGGTTCTGCGCCTCATCTTTAGTCAATCGCAGGGACTGCAAACCGTTGATTTCTACATAATCGTGCCAGTTATATACCTCTGGATCTAATGGCTGGAACTGTGCGTGAAGGTTTGTCAGTCCATCTTTTACGTCGTTGAGTGTACCCACAACTAAATAAGCTCTATCATTCACGGTGCCAGGACCGTTGAAACTATCATAATGATTGATGCTCCCCACGTGTACACAGGCATAGTCGGGGTCCGGAAACTTAGGGTTCTTAGGATCGGGATAGAACGGGCTAGGAGGCACCACAAACCACCAATTAACAGTCGGTTGGTCGTCGGCGTAGGGCTGCAGAAGTTCTGGTGCGTAGAATGCCATCGCATAACTGCCGTCTGCGGTTGACACGACCTTGATGCGGTCGTCTTCGCCGCTCATAGCACGAATGTTTCTGAACGTTTTCGACACTACATCGTACGACCGCACCGTGGAAAATTCATAAGGCAGTACCGCGGTGACGTTATCGATGCCTTTCAGGATGCGCTCGGGGATGCTCAAATCAGTGAGGTATTCGATTACGTTCGGAATTCCGTGAAATCCGATCGTAACCGTTTTGTGCATACGATAGCCAGATAACGGGCCGGTGTAGTCAGGAGCGGGTAGCCATTGTTTAGGATCGCCGCAGAAGTCATCTCGCACCTGGCTCGTGTGGGTTTTCAGATACCACGCCATCTGAGTCGTGCTTTCCAGCCGATTCCCGGAAGCACTCAACGACAACAATTTGCTCGAACTGGTTTGTCCATTCCCGTCATCACGAGCACCAGCTTCATAAGGGTTGTAGCACTCATACCGATTAAAGAATTGTGAGTTCTGCTGTAACTGGCGGCCGTGATCCCAGTCGTTAATGAACTCTTTTCCGTTCCACTTAATGGACGACACAGCGCCGGCAAACTGGCTCGAGGTGCTGACGCTTAGCGGCTTCCCGAGAGCAGAAGCAGTAATCGTTGCATTACCGTTGACTGTCTGGGCGCTTGCTGCACCCGCGTACAGTATCACTGCGGCTACTAGGAGTGTGCTAATTCGAAGGATAGATTGCATGGAAAGTTAGTTAAGCTGGTATGCCTCGATCAACGCCACGCCAGTGGTGTTATCCTTGCCGCGTACAATGGCCGTATAGGCGTCCGGCGGGAGTTGGCGAAGGATCGCTGCTTCTAGAGGGTTCGGCGGTGGGATCGTAGTTGCCTGGATTTCGGCAGCCTGGCTGTCCTGCCAGTTGTCGTTCGTCGCAATCACGCTCCCTTGACTGTCGTGCAGTTCGAGCGTGGGATTTTGGAGAGGGTTAGCAACGCCGCCAAGGCTTGGGCCGAGTGCGCGGAAGAGAACGTTGGCGAAACCGGTGCCAGTGACGATTGTTCCGCCGATCAGGACGTTGTCGTCTCGATCTACGAAGCCGCGCGTCGCAATGTTCGCCAGCTTCGAGTCTGCGGCTTGATCAAGGTCGTAGAACTCGACAAGACCAACGCCTGTCGTTCCACCTTTCCCGGCGAGGACCGCGGTATACGCGCCTGGCTGGAGAGTTCTTACGATACCGCTCTCGTGGTCGTTACGCGGTGGGATCTGGGTTGCACGTAGTTCTTCCTCCTGTGTGTCTCGCCAGTTGTCGCTGACCGCAACAACCGCGCCGGAGGAGTCGTGCAACTCAAGTGTGGGATCACTCAGATTTCCGATCACCGGCAGGCTAGGTCCGAGGCCGCGGAAGAGGATCTTCTTCGGCTGATTGCCGGTAACGATAAATCCGCCGATTAAGACGTTATCGCCGCGCCCGACTGCGAGGCGCGTCGAGATATTTGCCAGTCGAGCGTTCGAACCCTCGGCCATGACTCCCTCGTGATCGCGAGAGGAACCGCCCTCGGCCATTGGAGCCAGAAGCAACGCTGGAAGGAGAGTGGCAACAGAAACCGCGGCGACGGTAAACGTGGAGAGACGAAGGAAATTTGGG
>JALYXP010000435.1 GCA_030947045.1 Verrucomicrobiota bacterium
AGGGTTATCGCGATTACGACCGCGCGCGTGCCGAGCTGGTGCAGGCCGAGAGACTGCTTCCGAACAACGTTCAAGCCTTGCAACTCTCCGCCTTCATCGATCGACGCCAGGGCCGGTGGGACGAGGCCATCAACCAGCTCAAGCACGCCCTGGAGCTTGACCCTCGCAATACCTCGATTGGTTCCGAACTCGGCGCGACCTACTACCGCACCCGCCGCTATGCCGATGATCTCGCCGTCACCGAACAAATGCTTCAAGTCGATCCGACGAACGTCTGGTTTCGGCTTCTGCGCGGCTTCCTGGAAAGCGATCGCACCGCGGATTTGAAACCGCTCCGGGACGTCCTGAGTTCGCTCGAAGCGGAGAGTCCGGCCACCGCGCGCGAAGTCAGTTCCGACGCGCTCGGGCTCGCCCTTTGGGAGCGCAATCCATCCGCGATCGATCGCGTCCTCGCGCGGCTTCCCCGTGAGGGCGCGCTCGTGCAGGATGGCGTGAAAGTGCCATACAAATTTTGGGAAGGCTGGGCGGCTGAGCTGCGGGACGACGTCGCGGGCGCCCACGCTGCCTTTACCGCCGCGCGTGCACAGCTTGCGGCCGACCTGGCGCACAAGGAAAATCATGCGCCATCAATCTCCTTTCTTGGGCTGATCGAGGCTCACCTGGGTGAGCGAGAGGAGGCATTGCGCCATGGCCGCCGCGCCTGCGAATTACTGCCGGTCGAGCAGGATGCCGTAGTTGGCCCGGAGCTCGTCCGCCGCTTCGCGGCCATCTGCGCGCGGCTCGGGGAAAAGGAAGTCGCCATCACTCAGTTGCACCAACTTGTCCCGATCCCCGGCGGCGCGTCCTACGCGGAGCTGCGTCTAAATCCCGACTGGGACTTGCTGCGCGACGATCCGCGCTTTCAGAAAATCGTGGCCGGGCTGGAGCCGAAGCCAGTTACGAATCGAGGCCATCTTTCGAAATAATTCCGTTTTCTAAGAGATTCTCTGAAACCTCGCCCCTGCGGATTCCTTAGCAGTCTGTGAGATGGTTCAACAAGAGATCAGGGATGGGAATGCCAAGGCGAAACCGCGGCGTCAAAGGAGCAACCGATGGGCGCGCACTCCACTGGACTGCGGCTCGCCTCGCGAGAGGCAGTGTCCGATCTCTCAGTTACACCGGCCCGAAAGACCGCACCCCGCTTCCGGCTACGGCCTTCCGCTATGCCGACGGCTGTCGCTGCGCCTGATCGGTGCCGGGGCGATCTGCTTGCTGATAGGCTGCGTCCAGGCGAGTGATTTCTACTGGATCGGTAGTGGCGACCGGCAGCAGTCCTGGACCGACAGCGGCAATTGGCAGGATGGGGCGGTACCGGCGTCTGACTCGCAGTCAAACGTACGGTTCGGCGGGGAAGGTAGCCGCTTTGCTCCTAATCATCATGTTACGGTCGATTATCCGGCAAACGACCCTTCGGGAAATAACGTTGCGACCACTGACCTGGGTTCAATCACGTTCGATAACACTTACGGCACGTTGCCCTCTGTTCTCGTTTTGGACGTCAATGGTGCGCCGGGATCAACCTATCAGCTTATAACTCTTTACGGAGGCATCACGCTCTCGAATACCGTGACGAAGGTCGAGTTTAGCGGCAGGGATAGTCAGTTGCGGCTCGGCGCCGACACTGTCTTGAACATCAGCACCGGTGCTACATTGCAGTTCGATTCCAATCTGTCGATTTTCGGATACTACGGAATAATCAAAGACGGGTTAGGAACAGTTACATTCGATAACCAACCCGGGTACGGTCACCCGCCGAGCGATAATCCTTACGACCCTGGATTCAGCGTTATCCTCAACGCCGGAACCTTAAACATAAACAACAACCTGGGCGGTGGACCTTTCATCATCAATGGCGGCACGATCGACAACACGAGCGGTCAAACAGTCGTTGGGCCGTATGAGAGCATTTGGAATGCGGATGTTCTATTCAAAGGAACTAACGACTTGGCCTTTGGCTCAGGCGGGGTGGTTTTAACCGGCGACCGCACTGTGGATGTAATGGCGGGAACGCTCGCCATCCAGGGACCGGTCGGGAGACAAGATGGTCAATACGCCGGGATGATCCATACGCTTACAAAGACCGGACCGGGAACGCTGGCGTTGTTAGGCACAGATTACAACAGCACTAACCAGATTGCGGAGGTTTACGTTAACCAAGGCACGCTCGCGATTAGCAACCCGAACGATTTGGGCTCCGGCCACAGTATCGTTTCCATAGGTGATGCGACCCTTCGAATCGATGGAATTGGATTCAAAGATGACCTCCATTCTTATGACATCGAGAGCGTAAACAGCACGATTGAAGTAGTCGGATCGGCAGAGTTGAATGGGATGAATGGGCTGGCATCCATCACCGGCTCGGGTAGCCTGACCTTCCGAGGCCTGCCCAAGGAGAATCTCGGTGCAGGCGCGCTGATACTGGATAGTCCCGCGGGTTTCCTGGGGTCAGTGACAATCGAGTCCGGCTCCATTGTGGCTCGCTGCGATTATGCGTTACCTTCCAGCGCGGTCCTAACGATTGAGCAGGGTGGCTCTTTCCTGCTTAATGGCCAATATCGGCTCCAGCTCGCGGGCTTGATCGTGAGCGGGGATGAGCCGATCGACGGCCGCATCATCATCGGCGAAGGACCAGCGAGCGGCAGTAAGGTAACATCCGTGGCGACGCGTACGCGGGTGGATTACTCGTTAGGTTCCCGATCCAGACTGATAACTCCAGACGAACGAGGCGCCATCGAGTCACGCGACCTCTCGCCATCGTCCGCCGTGACAGTCTCCGTGACACAGAGCGGATCGCTCCTCGGTGGCGGGAGCATCGATGCTGGCAATGGGCGCATCGTCATCGACGGCACGCTTGCCCCAAACGGGACAATGCATCTGCACTCCTCGAGTAGCGACTTGGGCGCACTAACTCTCACCGCGAACTCGACTGTCATTATCACGATCAATGATACTGGGAACGACTTGATCGCGCTTGGATCGACGAATCTCGCCCTGGGAGGTGGCGCGCTCGCACTCGACCTGCCCAACACCAGCGCCACTGGGATCGATTACCGCGCGACCTATACAATCTTTTCCGGCGTGACGACTCTCACCGGGAGCGGTTTCGGCGCCGTCACAGGGTATGACTCAACTGATTACCTGGCGCGCTTTGCTCTTGTGGGAACGGACTACGATTTGCATTTCGAACCGGTGCCAGAGGCATCCACTTGGTTTGTAGCCAGTCTTGCCGCCGGCGCGTTGCTGCTAGGAGAATACAGTCGGCGGAAACGCTCGCTTTCACCGGTGTCGGTCAAGACTCGCACACTTTGACTACTGCCACGCGGTCGATGCAAAACCGATCCGCGTTTTCGCGCCTTCGTCGCCGCGCTGGACTCGAAGCCCGAAAAGCAACTGCGCTACCACATGCGCGATCGGTGGTCCCGGGGAGCGCGCACGTCTCGCGTGCCGGTTTCGGTGTCTTCACTGGAATGAACCTGCCGGGAATGCTTCACCACCATCCCTATCCGGTGAACGACCGCGTCGAACGAAGTCCGCTCTGGCGGGACGCCATCGGCAGCACCCGAGACACGCGCTGCTTTGCGCGGGGAACTTCTGGTCGCAGCCGTGGAAAGGTCCTCGAAAAAATAGAGATTTTCTGAAACTTCACCCCTCCAGATTCCTTAGCAGTCTGTGAGATGGTTCAACCAGAAGCTAATCGCGCCGCGCTGTTCCGCCGATGTGGTGGATCGATTTATCGGCGCGCTCGTCGCATT
>JALYXP010000441.1 GCA_030947045.1 Verrucomicrobiota bacterium
GCGAACGGCCCGACGCGGACCGAACGCCGGCTCTGTGTTCTGGGGCTGCTGCGATTATCGGCGCTTCGAAGGGACGCGCGCGGCTTGCTTCACCAGAAACCTTCACACTGACTGACGGTGGTTCGGCTCTTACCTGGGCATATCGGCGTTATTATGCTGGGGCGAAGAGATGCGGAATGGGGGTTGCGGACTGGAAGAGGCGGAATGCGTTTGGAATGTTGAGTCCGGGAGCGGCTGCGGCCGCGAGCGGTGACGAAGCATCTGGGTGAAGCTTGATCATGCCTCCCTGACGGTGCTGTTGCTGGTGTTTGCGGCGGCCGCGGCTGCGGTCTGGGTCGCGGGCGTTCATCTATCAAACGCGACCGATGTGCTCGCGCACCGGTTTGGGATGGGCGAGGCGCTGGGTGGGCTGATCCTGCTCGCGATCGTGACGAATCTGCCGGAGCTGGCGATCACGGTGAGCGCGGCGATGAGTGGCGAGCTGGGGATTGCGATCGGGAATGTCCTCGGCGGGATCGCGATTCAGACGGCGGTGCTGGCGCTGCTGGATGTCTTCGGGTTAGGGAAGAAGGATGGGCTGACCTATCGCGCGGCGTCGCTCGTGCTGGTGCTGGAAGGTGTGCTCGTGATCGCGGTGCTGACGTTGACGATCATCGGGCATGAGCTGCCGGCGACGTTGATCTTCGCGCGGATGACGCCGGCGGGCGTGGCGATCGCAGTGGTGTGGGTGGCGGGGTTGTTCCTGATCAATCGTGCGCGGACGGATCTACCATGGCACAGCGGCGGCGATGCGCCGGGCGGGCAGGCGAAGCCGCGCGGGCATTCGGTGAAGCAGACGAGCGAGCTGGCGAAGAACTCGAGCACAGCGTGGCACGTGATGGTGTTCGCAGTCGGCGCGTTGGTGACACTGGTCGCGGGCGTGGCGCTGGAGGTAAGTGGCGAGGCGATCGCGAAGCGCACGGGGATGAGCGGGGTGCTGTTCGGCGCGACGGTGCTGGCGGCGGCGACAGCGTTGCCGGAGGTGTCGACCGGGCTGGCGTCGGTGAAGCTGGGCGATTACAAGATGGCGTTCAGCGACATCTTCGGCGGGAACGCGTTTCTGCCGGTGTTGTTCCTCTTGGCGACGCTCGTCTCGGGGGAGGCGGTGCTACCGAAAGCGCATCCGACGGACATTTACCTGACGGCGCTCGGGATGCTTCTCACGTGTGTCTACATCGGCGGGCTGGTCTTTCGCCCGCGTCGGCAGGTGGCGCGGATGGGGGTCGATTCGCTGTTGGTGCTGGTGTTGTACGCGGTGGGAATCGCGGGGTTATTCGCGATCGGGAAAGGCGCGTGACAGGCTGGCGACAGACATGATGAAGCAAGCACCAAGGCGCGGGAAGGAACTCTCATCGACGTGACGGTATTCTTCTTCAGCCTTGAGGTTGAGACTCGATCGTATCGCGTCGTTCATTTATACGAGCCGGCATCTGCGGAACCGTTTGTTTTTAAGCGTGCCGTCGCAGGCACGCATTTAGCAGCTTTTACGAGAAACACGTGCCGGCGATGCGGGAAGCGAATCAATAGTATGAGCTCAAGCACAAACGATAAAATCAAGGGAACCGCGAAAGAGGCGGCAGGAAAAGTGAAGGAAGAGACCGGTAAAGCGATCGGTAATCCGGATTTGCAAGGCCGCGGCACGGCGGAGAAGACGGAGGGGAAAGTGGAGCGGAAAGTCGGCGAGGTGAAGAAGGTGTTCGGGAAGTAACGATCTCGGCGCTCGCCAAGCGCCGCTACTGAAGAGGTACCCGTGGGGTCTCGAAGTCCGGCTGGCGGTGTTTTGCCACGGATGGACACGGATTTGGAGGTAGGTGATGCGTGGAGAGCGGTAGCGCGTTACCATCTCGGCGCTTGCAAGGCGCCGCTACAGAAGAGTAGGAGGCGCGCCTGGCAGTCACACCTTACCTTTGGCGCTGACAAAACGCCGCTACCGAAGGGCCGCCAGCGAGCGCGCGGGTGTTTTCTGTAGCGGCGGTGTGCCACCGCCGATCTGTGCGTCGCTTTCAACGAAGCTTTCGGCGCTGACACAGCGCCGCTACAGAAGAGGGATGCGAGTCGCTGATCGAGCACTCAATCGCGAAACTGCATCGACCGGAGACGCCGTTCTGTTTTAGAATCGGCGGATGAGCATTCGAGCTGGTTTCGTGAGTCTCCATCCGTATTTCAAAGTGCATCCAGGGAAGCTGGAGATGTTTCAGGCGGGGTTCCCGGCGTTTATCGAGAAGACCAGGACGGAGCCGAAAAATCTATTCTATGAGTTCAGCGTCAATGGGGATGAAGTGTTCTGTCGCGAAGGCTACCCGGATGCCGAAGGTCTGCTCGCGCACCTCAAAGGCGTCGGTCCGATGCTCGCGGAGGCGTTGAAGATTGCGGACCTGACGCGCGTGGAAGTGCATGGGCCGGCGGAGGAGCTCGACAAGCTGCACGCGCCGCTCGCGCATTTGCAGCCGGCGTGGTTTGTCACGGCGGACGGGAACTAGGAGCTGATCGCCCGGGTTTGCGAAGTTGAAGGAATGTCACGCCTGGCAGGCGCGGCCCAGCGTCCCAGCACTTACGAAGCGCCGCTACAGAAGAGATGTCGGCTTACAAAGCGCCGCTTCAGAATGCAATGTCGGCGCCCGAATGCGAAGCCGTGGTTTCGGCGCTTACAAAGCTCCGCTACAGAAGCGCGGGATCTGTCTGCGGGCGCTCGACCTTATGGTTTGAGCACGACTTTGATGCAGCCGTCTTCTTTGTCGCGGAAGGTTTTGTAAAGCTCCGGACCTTCCTCGAGCGGACGCTTGTGCGTGACGACGAAGGAGGGATCGATCTCACCGGAATCGATCTTTCCCAGCAGCTCGGGCAGGTAACGTTTTACGTGCGTCTGGCCCATCTTCATGGTGAGGCCTTTGTTCATCGCGGCGCCCATCGGCACTTTGTCGACGAAGCCGACGTAGACGCCGGGAATTGAAACGGTGCCGCCTTTGCGACAGCACATGATGGCTTCGCGCAGGACGTGCGCGCGATCGGTCGCGAGCATGACGGCGGCTTTCGCCTTATCCATGACGGCGTCGAAGGAGCCGGCACCGTGCGCTTCGGCACCGACGGCGTCGATGCAGCGATCAGGGCCGCGGCCATTCGTCATCTCCTGTAATTTGTCGTAAACGCCTCCTTCGATTTCGTCGAAGTTGATCGTCTCAGCGCGGCCGTGCTTCGCGGCCATGGCGAGTCGCTCGGGGACCCGATCGATCGCGATGACGCGGCCGGCGCCGAACATCCAGGCGCTCTGGATGGCGAACTGCCCAACTGGTCCGCAGCCCCAGACGGCGACGGTGTCCCCGGGCTCGATCTCGGCGTTTTCCGCGGCCATGTAGCCGGTCGGGAAGATGTCGGAAAGGAAGAGCACCTGCTCGTCGGAGAGGGAATCGTTCTCGATTTTGATCGGGCTGACGTCGGCAAACGGGACGCGCAGGTATTCCGCCTGACCGCCGGGATAATGGCCGGTGAGATGCGAGTAGCCGAACAGGCCGGCAGGCGCGTGGCCCATCGCCTTGGCGGCTTTCTCGGCGTCGCGGTTGGTCGTATCGCAGCAGGAGTAGAGCTCCTTCTGGCAGAAGAAGCAGGAGCCGCAGGCAATCGTGAATGGCACGACGATGCGATCGCCGACCTTGAATTTCGTGATGCCGCTGCCGAGCTCGACGACTTCGCCCATCGGCTCGTGGCCAAGGATGTCGCCCTTCTCCATGGCAGGCATGTAGGAGTCGAAAAGATGCAGGTCCGAGCCGCAGATCGCGGTGGAGGTGATCTTCACGATCACGTCGCGCGGGTCTTCGATCGTGGGATCGGGGACGTTGTCGCAACGCACATCACTTTTGCCATGCCAGACTAATGCTCTCATAAAATTGTTTCCTCGGTTTGAATTACGGGACAGATACGACGCGGGCGGCGCGAGTGGTTGCTGCCATTTTGGGCGCCGGCTCCACGGCGATCAATTACGGCAGACGGGCCGCGGCGTTTCGGGAGACACGGAGAAGCTCGGGACTCGTGCGTCGCGACTTATTGAGTGAAAGGGGAAACCAGCGTCTAACTGTGCGGTGAGCGGAGCGGCGAGCCGGGAACGGTTAGGTCCTTCTCGCGATCGTTCCGGCCCCAGAGATGGAACGTATAGGTGAAGACGACGTAACCGAGGATCCGGTCCGGGTGGTAGTTAGGCAGATAGATAGCCGGGTTCACCTGGAAGTCGGGAGTGATGTTCCAGGTAACCCC
>JALYXP010000454.1 GCA_030947045.1 Verrucomicrobiota bacterium
TGGATTTCATATTCCCGGACATCGCCGCCGGGCTGCCTGAGGTAGTAGCTTTCGTCTGCGTCGACGTGTTCGACTCCATGTTGGCCGCTGAAGTTGCAGATGCGCTGCCCGGTGCGCCGGTTTCCTGTGCAAAGGCGCGGCCTCCGAGACAGAGTGCGGCGGCGCCGATCGCTAAAAGACCGGTTCGAGTGAAGTTGAGTGATTTTTTCATAACGGTTGTCTGAGTGTGTCCAAGCGCCGGAACCCCGGGCAAAAAGAGTTCGCGCGTCCACTGAGCCTTGGACGTGCGTTATTCCAGGCGGCGCTCAAGCGGCGTCCGTGGCGCCCGGCGTTGCTCCATAGGAGCTCTCCACCCGCGTCGCGACATCGCGGTAGCCGTAATCCACCTCGTAGATCTGTTTCATGCAGTCTAACGCCTCCTGCATTTTGCCCATTTGCTCGAACACCAGCCCGAGATTGTAGACGATCTCTTTCTTGATGCCGTCCATCGTCGGCACTTCGCGCGCGGCTTCTTCGAGCTGCTTCGCGGCCAGGTCGAGCATGCCAAGCGCGCGGTAGCAGCGTCCCAGAAGATTCATCGCCTTCAGTCGCGCGTTCGGGTGCTGGCGAGCGCGCTGCAGCTCCGGCAGAGCATCACGATACTGCCCCGCCCCGAGCAGATGTTCGCCGAGTTCAAACCGCAGCTGCAGGTCGGTCGGATTTCGCTCCGAGCGTTTGCGAGCATCGCCGATCAAGAACTCCGCGCGTTGCTTCCGCGCTGCGTTGAGTGCATCCGAACGGCCCGAATATTCCGGGTCGTCACTCTTGCTCTCGGCGAGAAACCGCTCGTGATCGCTGATCTCACGCTCCAGCCGTTTTCTGCTGAGATCGGAGACCTTTCGCAGCAAGCCCGCGTCGGTCCCGTCACTCAGCTGCGCAGCGTATTCGAACCACGCGATCGCCCCTTCGAAATCATCCTTCTGTTCGTGCAACGAGCCCAGCCGCCGCGCGTACTCGACGTTCTCCGGCTGCGCCTGATGCGCCGCATACGCTTCCGCGATTTGCTGCTCGAGCGAGTCGCCGGTTAATGCCATCCGCGTTTGCTGTTCCAACGAAACAGCCAGCTCTTTGTCCTTGATCAGATCGCGGTAGCTCTCCGCTGCGTTCCATCCGCCGCTCTTCATCGACCCGCGTGCCGAAGCATCCTTCGCCAGCCGCAAGGCCTCCGCATCAGTGGGGTCGGCCGCGGTGATGCGGGTGTAAATCTCCACCTCTTTTTCGCTCTCGCCGAGCTGGTGATAGACGCGCCCGAGTTCGTGCAAAATTTTTGTGTCGCGCGGCCTCTCCTCCAGCAATGTCTGGAGCGCGAGCACTGCCACTTCAGGCCAACCCGCCGCGAGCGCCGCTTCTTTAAGCGCGAAATTTGCCTGGCGATTGTACGGCTCGTCTTCCAGCACCTTCTCGATCAACTCCACCGCATGCGCCGGATCCTTCTTCAGCTCCCGTTGCGCTTTCATCACCGCGATCGATGCCGTGGAGACGCTGAAGAACTTCTTCTTCTCTGCCTTCGCCTTCGCGATCTCTGCGCGTCGTAACAGTTGCCGGCCGTGGAGAAATTCCGGCTCCTGTTTCAGCAGCGCCTGCAACAACGAAATCGCGTAGCCAAAGTTCCGTTGCTCGGCTGCAGCAACGGCTTTCAGCCAGTAATTCCGCTGGGCTTCCGCGAGTTCTTTTTCAGTCTTAACTGCCATGCTGAGTCACAGAAGGTCCAGCTGCGGTTTGCTAGACGGAACCGCGGGTTTCCGTCCGCGCTTCACCTTCGCCGGCGCGGCCGCAGTGTGCGCACCGTTCGGTTTCTCGAGGTCCGCGAGAATGCCCTTCGCGCGCTCGAGGATTTCCTTCGGTAGCCCGGCCAACCGCGCTACCTGGATGCCGTAACTGCGATCCGCACCACCGGGAACAATCTTGCGCAGGAAGATGATCTGCTCGTTCCACTCGCGCACCGCCACGTTGTAGTTCACTACGCCGCTTCGCTCCTGCGCCAGCTTGGTGAGCTCATGATAGTGCGTCGCGAAAAGCGTCCGCGCTTTGATCTTATCGTGGAGGAACTCGGCGACGCTCCAGGCGATCGAGAGTCCATCGAAGGTCGAAGTGCCGCGACCGATTTCATCGAGGATGACAAGACTCCGCGCGGTCGCGTTATTCACGATGTTCGCTGTCTCGTTCATTTCGACCATGAAGGTCGACTGCCCGCGCGACAGGTCATCGTTCGCGCCCACGCGTGTGAAGATGCGATCGACGACGCCGACATGCGCGCTCGCCGCCGGCACGAAGCTGCCGATCTGCGCCATCAAAACGATCAACGCGACCTGCCGAATGTAGGTGGACTTACCCGCCATGTTCGGTCCCGTGATCAGCGCCAGCCGCGCGCCTGCACCGTCAAGCGACGTGTCGTTAGGCACGAACTTCTCGTCCACGAGATTCTGATCTAGCACCGGATGGCGGCCATCGCGGATCTCGAGCCGCAACGAGTCATCCAGCTTTGGCCGCGTGTAAGCAAACAACCGCGCCGTCTCCGCCAGCCCACAGATCACATCGAGCGTCGCGATCGCCGCGGCGATCCGTTGCGTGTCAGTTAAATGCTTCAGCACCTCCTCGCGCAGCT
>JALYXP010000456.1 GCA_030947045.1 Verrucomicrobiota bacterium
GGACGGCGCGCTTTATCAGGTGGTGGCGGAACTCGACGGCTCGCGCCGTTTCACCTACTGGAGCGCGGGCATCGAACGCCTCATCGGCGTCTCTCCGCAAGAGGCGCTGGCCAACGCCGGGACGTTCTACGGATTGATCGATCCGAACGATGCGGCGCGTCTCGGCCCCGCGGAAGAACGATCATTGCGCGAGCTCGCCGGGTTCGACGAAGTGATTCGCATTCAGCATCGCGGCACGGGCGAATGGCGTTGGGCCCATCTCCGGTCCGCGCCTCGTGCCTTGCGTGATGGCCGCGTGGTTTGGGACGGGATTTACCTCGATGTGACCGAACAAAAGCGGACGGAGGAAGCGCTCACCCGTTCGCTCGAGCGCCTCGATCTTGCGCAACAAGCTGGACAGATCGGCGTGTTCGATTGGGAGATTCCGACCGGCCAGTTGATCTGGACCGCGGAAGAACAACGCATCTTCGGCCTCACGCCCGGCAGCTTTGAAGGGACGATCGAAGGCTGGGCCACGCGCGTCCTGCCGGAGGACGCCGAGCGCATGCAACGCGAGATGCAGGCCGCGATGGAGCAGCGCGATCCACAGATGAATTTCTCGTTTCGAATCTTCAGCCCGCAAGGCGTACGCTCGATCGACGGCGCGGCGCGTTTCACCTACAGCGACGATGGCAAACCGCTCCGCATGGTCGGGGTGAACATTGACGTCACGGAGCGAAAGGAAGCAGAGCGCGCGCTGACCGCGGCGGATCGGCGCAAGGGCGAATTCCTCGCCATGCTCTCGCACGAATTGCGGAACCCGCTCGCCGCGATGTCGAACGCGCTCGAGCTCGCCAGCGGCGAAGAGTCCGACCGCGCGACTTGGGAATGGTCGCGCATCGTCTTGCGCCGACAAATGACTCACCTAACGCGGCTGGTCGACGACCTTCTCGACGTGACGCGGATCACGAGCGGCAAGATTCAGCTGCAGAAGAAAACGATCGATGTGGCGGTGGTGCTCGACGATGCGATCGCTGCGTTGCGGCCGCTCTTCGCGGAGCGCGGACAAGAGCTCACGGCGTCTTATCCTCGAGGGTCTCTCGTCGTCGAAGTCGATCGGACGCGGCTTGAGCAGGTGATCGCGAATCTGCTGACCAACGCGGCGAAATACACGGAACGCGGCGGCAAGATATCCGTCGCGGCGGAGCGTGATGGAGATGACGTCGTTCTCGCAATTGCGGACAACGGAATCGGAATCGCACCGGAAATGTTGCACGAGATCTTCGAGGTCTTCGCGCAAGGCGAGCGGTCGATCGCGCGATCCGAGGGTGGCCTTGGACTCGGACTCAGCATCGTGCGGACGCTGGTCGAGATGCACGGCGGCACGATCGCGGCGCGCAGCACCGGCCTGGGCCACGGCTCCGAGTTCATCGTGCGTTTACCGGCGGCGGTGGCGAGCGCAGCGCGCGCGACGATCGCTCGGACGGAAGCTCCAACGGCGCAGGCTTCGCGCGCCGCACGCATTCTCGTGGTCGACGCTCACGTCGATACGGCGCAGTCGCTTGCCCGGCTTTTGCGCGCACGTCGGCACACGATTGAATTGGCGCACGATGGAAACGGCGCCCTTGTCGCGGCGGAAACATTTCGGCCGGATGTTGTGCTGCTCGATCTCGGCCTGCCCGGCCTCGACGGCTATGCGGTCGCGCGGCAACTGCGCCGAAAGGAAGAAGGGCGCCGCGCGACGATCATCGCCATCTCCGGTTACGGGCAGGAGGAAGATCGCCGCCGCTCCGCGGAAGCGGGCATCGATCATCATCTGGTAAAACGCGTGAGCTTCGCCGACCTCGAAGCGATGCTGGCGCGCACCGCGGTTGCTGCGTGATGTCGCGAGACTCTCATCGCGAGATCGAGCGGAAGTTTCTCGTCCGGGAATTGCCGCATGATCTCGCGACTTTTTCCCACAGCGCGATTGAGCAGGGTTATCTCGCGACCGCTGCGGATGGCGTGCAGGTGCGTCTTCGCAAGGCGGGCGACCAGCTTTCGCTGACCTACAAGCGCGACGCCAAGGGCGGCCGAATTGAGCGCGAGATCGCAGTCACGGCGGCGCAGTTCGATGTGCTCTGGCCGGCGACTGAGGACAAGCGCCTGACGAAAACCCGCTATGATGTCCCGCTCGGTAATCTCGTGGTGGAGATCGATGTTTACAGCGGCCGCCACGAAGGCCTCGTCGTCGCGGAGGTGGAGTTTCCGAGCGAAGAGGCGGCGCGGGATTTTGTGCCGCCGGCGTGGCTCGGCGAAGACGTCAGCGGATCGGCGCGCTACAGCAACGTCCGTCTGGCTTGCGCCTAACGAGCGCACCGGCGCACGAACTTCGGCGAAACCAGCCAGCTCAACGCGCCGTCGCTTTCCGGCGTCTCGAGATCGATCCGCGCGACGCTCGCCTTTGCGAGTTCGCTCGACCGCCGGTCAGCTGTTTAAGCACGGCGCTGAAGTCCGGCTCATGTCCACGATGATCAAGTCGATCGCTTTGGTCCGGGTCAGAAGCGCGCGCAGCTTTGGAAGGCTGAAGCCCTTCGCGAGCGCCGCTTCTTCTTTCAACTCGATGCCGAGACGCTCGGCCACGATCGCCGCGGTCTGAAGCGCGTGTGGCAATGGACTGGTCAGGATCAACGCCGGATCGACGCGCAAACGGCAGAGCAGTTTCGCCATTTCGCGAGTTTCCTTTCGGCCCTTTTTGGTGAGCGGCCGCTCATCATCCGCGCCCGACCACCCCGGCCAGTCAGCGTTCGCGTGCCGCATGAAGTAGAGCTTCATCTCACACCTTGGCCGCGGCGGCGCGCGGTCGCGAACGCTTGCGAAACGTGTCCGTCGTCGTCCACGAAAACGTCAGCCACGCGATCCCGATCGCGATCGCGCCGAGCACATCCGTCAGGTAATGCGCGCCGAGGTAAATCCGGCTCAGGCCCACGAGCGCGATCATGATTATGGCGACGGCGAAGATGGCGATACGCCAGGCCAATGGCCTAACGAATCGTAACGCGATCAACGCGAGCAAGCCGTAGAGCAAGGTGGAGCCCATGGTGTGACCGCTCGGAAAACCGTAACTCGTCAGCGTAACGAGCGGGTTCTCGAGCACCGGCCGTTGTCGATGGAAGAAGTGTTTGAGCAGGAGGTTGAGCAGGCTGCCTCCGCCCATGGTTGACGCGACTGCGATGAGCCGATTCCACGCGCGCCGCCCGGCAAAGAAGATCGCGCAGCCGACCGCAACCGCTGTTACAAACCCAACCGATCCGCAGAAAGTGACGGCTCGCGCGATTGCGGTGAAACCGGGAGTCGCATAGGCGTGGAACCAATTCGTTACGCGATGATCGAGCGCGACCTGCGCCGTGCCGTCGCCGAGGTTCTCCGCGATCTCGCTGAACCACCACGCCGTCACGATCATGATCAAGACGCCGATCGTGACATGAAGCCCAAGCGCCTCCTGCGGCGAGAGACGCTTCTCCACGAAGCGGCGCGTGCGAGCGAACTTGCTCATTCGCGAATCCAGCCGCTCGCGCTCTGCTGGAATTTTTCGCTCGAGAGCAGATC
>JALYXP010000459.1 GCA_030947045.1 Verrucomicrobiota bacterium
GGACTCGGCCAGCGCTCGGTCGGCGAAGGCCGGCGATCAGCTCGAGCAGCGAAGTTTTCCCCGCACCGGAAGGGCCGAAGACGCCAGTGATGGGATGCGCAAAGGTCGCGTCGATTTCGAGCGCGAAAGCTCCGAGCGGCAGCCGGACCTGATGCAATCGAAAGTTCATGGCGAACGGCGGCCCGTCGCGATCATCTGCCCACACCAGACCGTTCCGAAGACGAGCACGATGGAGACGAGGAGCAGCGGTAAAGCCGCGGCATCCTGGCCGAGCTGCACGTTCTGATAAATCTGCAGCGAGATGGTCATGGTCTCGCGCGGGATCATGCCGGCGACGAGTGCGGTGGCGCCAAATTCTCCCGTGGCGCGGGCAAACGCGAGAACGGCTCCTCCGATGACGCCGCGCAACGCGAGCGGCAGACTGACCGTGCGGAAGACCCGCCACTCACTCGCGCCGAGCGTGCGCGCGATATCTTCAAGGCGCGCGTTGACTCCCTGGAAGGCACTCTGCGCACTGCTCACCAAGAGGGGAAACGACATGACTGCACCGGCGATGACGACCGCGCGCCAGGTGAAGACGATGTCCATACCAAGACTGCGCTGCAGGATGGATCCGAAAAAACCGCGGCGGCCAAAGAGCATGAGCAGAAGAAGCCCCGTGGCGACCGGCGGCACGAAAAGCGGAAGCATGACAAGCGTCTCGACCGCGGTTTTTCCCGGCCAATCGCACCGTGCTAGAACCCACGCGAGCGCGATGCCAAATGGCAAAATCAACAGCGTGCTAAGCGCCGATGTCTTGATCGTGAAGAAGACGACCTGCCACGCTTCGCCGGTCATGGCGATGCTTACTGCGGCACGAGAAAGCCGAACTTCTCGAACACTTTCGTCGCGGTCGGACCAGCGAGATATTCCGCGCACTTCTTCGCGCGTTCAGCTTCCTTCGAGGAATTAACGACCGCGATGGGATACGAGATTTTCGGTCCTTCGGCAGAGGGGATTTCGACCGGGATCTTCACCTTTGTCGAGAGCAGCGCATCGGTTTTATAAACGAAACCGGCTTCCACATTACCGGATTCAACCGCCACCAACGCGGCGCGGACGTTCTCGGTTGGAATGACTTTCTTTTTCAACGAGTCCCAAAGCTGGAGGCCCTGGAGATATTCGCGCGCGTAGATTCCCGCCGGCACGGTCTGCGGTTCGGCCAGCGCGATCCGTTTGAATACGGGCCTCGTCAGGTCCGAGGCTGACTCGGGAGCGGTTGCGGCATCACCCGGGATGACGATCACGAGGACGTTGGAAAGCAGACTGCGGCGTGTGCCGGCGAGGAGCAGATTCTTCTTCTCGAGCGCATCCATCTTCGCCTCATCCGCAGAGAGGAAGAGATCGGCCGGCGCGCCTTCTTCGATCTGCCGCGCGAGCATGTTCGAGGCGCCGAAATTGAACTGCAGTTTGTCGCCGCTCTCTTCTTCATAGGCCGGCGCGATTTCTTTCAACGCATCAGTCAGGCTGGCGGCGGCGTGCACCGTGAGGTCAGCGGCGGACAAATCTCCCGCCGCGACAACAGCAAGGATGAGAGACAAGACTTTCGTTTTCATGGCTGGGCTGGCGCTTAACTGCTGCGGGCGAGGGAGACATTGGTTGCTTTGACCAGAATTGCGACTTCGTCACCAGTTTTCGATTTCATCTCCTCGACCGAACGCGTGGTGATGCTGGACCGCGACAGCGCACTTTTTAAAACAGATTGTCCGTCTCGAGTGCGCTTTCTCGCATCAGTTCAAGGGAGGTTCTCCCGCTTATGCGTTCCACTCTTCTAAAAACTCGGCGCCCTCGCGCCGCAACTTACTTCGTCGTTGTCTTACTTGCCGCGGCCAGCTCGCAAGCAGCCGACGTGTATTGGCAACTGAACGTCGCTGACCCGAATTATGGTTTCCTGTGGAGCGCACCGCAAAACTGGAGCACAGGCGCGCTGCCAGGCGCGGGCGACAACGTCATCATCAACGCAAACGGCGGCGGAGAACTAGACCTCAGTTTGACTATCGCGAACCTGACCGTGCAGCGAGGCGAGATCGACAGCTTCCGGAACGGCAGCCGCGTCCTAACTGTCCTCGGCACAACGAGCCTGGAGCTGCCAACTGCATTTCCCCGCTCGACCGGGATCTACGCGGAACCAGGTACTACCTACCAGCTCGGGACGCTGGCGAATTTCTCCGGCGGAGTCTTACACGGCACGACCGACAACGAATTCTTCACCTTCGGGCAAGACAGCGCGCCCGCGGTCATTCAATTCAAAGGCGCGCACGTGATCGAAAATGAATGGGCGCTCTACCTGGATGGGAATGGCCACTTCCGGGATCAGGACACCGGGCTCGATGCTTTGCGCGACCTCGCCGTTAATCGAGGGGATATCTACATCGTTTACGGCGGTTCATTGAATGTCTCAGGGAACTTTACCAATGATGCCCAAGGCTCAGTTGACATGGGGAACCGCACGGGTGGCATAAACACGTTTACGGTGCAGGGCGACTTCACAAACGCGTCGACAGATTCCGGGCTTTACCTCGATTCGCCAGCCGCGGCGACAGTCAATGGGAACCTGACTAACTATGGCTATATCCTCCTCCGAGAGCGCACCGGCACCGGCGAAACGGCCAGCCTCACTGTTGGCGGCACGATCACGATGAAGAGTACCGGCTACCTGCAACTAGAAGGCAACGCGTCTCTGAATGCCAACGGCAGCATGCTGTTCGATCGCAACAGTGGGATGGATCTCGGTGGCCAACCGAATGTGAACACGCTCTACACGACCAAGCTGCAGATTAAGAATGGGATCGAGTTCCGCGGTGCATACCTCACCGGCACCGGCACCATCTTCGCTGATGTCATCTTCACCCAAGGAGGAAGCGTCTTCTCACCGGGACATTCGCCCGGCCAGGTCAAGGTGAACGGCAAGCTGGCGTTTGACGCTCCGACGCGCATCCAGATGGAGATCGGTGGGCGGACACCCGGAACGGAGTACGACCAGATCGTGCAGCAGAGCACCGGCAGCGGCGGCGTGACGCTTAACGGCGTGCTCGACGTATCGTTCGTGAATGGTTTCGAAAGCAGCGTCCAGAACTCGGATGTTTTCTCCATCCTCACCTCCGACCTCGCACTAGTTGGCGCATTCACAAATGTGGCGAACGGCGGTCGCCTTCATGTGACCAATGGCAGCGGCTCCTTCGTTGTGACGGAGAATGGGAACAGCGTGGTGCTTTCCAGCTTCCTTCCGTCACCACTCACTCTGACCTCGGCCATCTCGCGCAAGCTTCACGGCGGCACGCTGCAGCTCGATCTTCCGCTCGCGCTCACTGCTCCGTTTACGGTCGAACCGCGCGGCGGCGCATTGCCGACGGCTCATCAACTCGTCCTCACGTTCAGCAATGCCATTGTTAGCGGCAGCGCTGCCGTGACGGGCGGGGGCGGATCGGTCGCCGGCGCCCCACAAATCTACGGCAACACCATGACTATCAACCTAAGTAACGTGGCCAACGCGCAGACCGTCACGGTGACCGTTAGCAATGTCACCGATACGCTCGGTCAGGTGCTGCCAAGCGCGACCGTCAGCATGCGTGTGCTTCTGGGCGACTCGAATGGTGATGGCATCGTGAACGCGGCCGACGCTTCGCAAACCCGCAACCGCTCAGGCGAGGCAGCGTCGATCACGAACTTCCTCTCGGACGTCAACTCCGACGGCTCCATCAACAGCGCTGATAGCACCATCGTCCGGAACGCCTCCGGCTCGAGTGCAGCGGCGCTAGAGGAGCCGGAGCTGCGGCGCCGTGTCCGGTGACCACGGGTTCTGCGTGAAGTCGGACCTTACTACTTCATCGGCCGTTTGACCGATCAGTTGCAGCAATCCTGCGACATCGAACGCATGCCGCACCGGCGCGTAAGGCCGCAGATTCTTTTCGGCTAATCGAAATAGCCGCACCGCCGGACCAAGCCGGCGGCCGTGCACGCGATGGGTCGGTTCCCGATAGTGATGCTGCAGATGAACGAAGCCGCCCGCAGCCTGGATCAACCCTTTGAAGTAATCCGCGTCTTCGGAATTCGTCTCGAGCCAGAGATGCTCGAGGACATCATGGGCTTCGTAGTAACGCTGCTCGTTCCAGCAGGTGAAGAATCCGCGGTAGCATGGATGCTGCGCGATATCCTGCGGCGCGGCTTCCGGCGCGGTGCCCTCGAGCTCGGCGACGAAGCGTGAAATCCTCTCGCCTTTGGTCATCCCAGCGGTAGCTTGCCGCTGTCTGAGATGAGGGGCAAACCGGCACGCGTGGATTTCCGATCGCGGAACTGCGCGAGGCGCGTTGACGGCGCGGCATGACCGCTCTTTTGCTCCTCGGGCTGACCATCAGCGCGCTCATCTTCTTCTCCGCGATTTTCTCCGGCCTCGAGACCGCGCTCTTTGCGCTGCGCGCCCACCAGCTTCGCCGCTTGGAAGAAGCGCATCCGTCGCTGAAAAACTTCATCCAGGCCTTCCGCGATCACCCGCGGCGCGTCCTGAATGTTCTGCTTCTCGCCGACGTGATCGTAAACGTGCCGCTCGTCGTTCTCTGCTTTGTCCTCCTCTGGGAAGGACCGCTCGCGAGCCGCCACGTCCCGCAATGGCTCGCCGCCATCGGCATCTTCGCCGTCGTTGTGCTCGTCTGTGATTTAATTCCGAAGCTGCTCGCGATCTCGGCGCCGTACCGTTTATCGGCCATTGGCGTGTTCACGCTGCGTGCCGTCATGCCGCTGCTCGATCGCGTCGGCCTTGCGCTGGAGAAGGTGAGCGAAACACTCGTTAGGCGATTCACCCCCGCGCAGGTGAAGGTGGCGATCAGCGACGAAGATCTCGAGACGCTGGTGGAGATCGGAGAGGAGGAAGGCACTCTGCACGAAGCGGAAGGCGAGATGATCCAGGAGATCATCAAGCTCGGTGATAAGACGGCGAAGGATTGCATGACACCGCGGGTCGACACCTTCGCCTTGCCGGACGACCTCACGAATGAGGAGGCGATCGCGCAGCTCAAAGCGAAGCGGCACCGGCGGGTGCCGGTTTACGCCGAGACGCCGGACCAGATCGTCGGCATCCTGGATGTGAAGCGTTTCCTGCTCGATCCGCGCGAGCACTTTGTCGAAGCAGTCGACCCGCCGTCCTACGTGCCGGAGACGATGCCGGCGATGAATCTTCTGCGCAGCTTTCTATCGCACCCGCAGGGACTCGCGATCGTGGTCGATGAATTCGGGGGCACGGAAGGCATCGTCACGCTGGCCGACATTGTGGAAGAAATCATCAGCGACGCTGCGCCGCTCGGTGACGCTGATCTCTACATCGAGCCGCTCGAAGACGGGCGCCTGCTCGTGAGTGGAAACGCGCGGCTCGACGACCTGACGGAGCATCTCGGCTTCGAGTTCGAGGCAGACGGCATCGACACGATTGGCGGCCTTGTTTTCAACCGGCTCGGCTATCTCCCACCGTCAGGAACGCAGCTCGAGTGGCCGCGCGTCGCGATCACCGTGCGCAGAACCGGACGGAAGCGAATCGAAGAGCTCCTGCTCGAGAAAACCGCGTATCTGCCGGATGCCGAAGCGGGCGATAACGGCGCGGAAACGGAGGACGAAGAGTGATCTGGCTCGCCGTCGTCGCGCTTTGCGCGGTCTCATTCCTGTTCACCGGAGTCGAGGCGGGTTTGCTCTCGTTAGACCCGGTGCGTCTGCGTCATCACGTCAAACAAAAAACGCGCGGCGCGGGCCGGCTCGAGCGGCTGCAGGACAATCCGGGACGTCTTCTGGTAACTGTTTTGCTCATCACGAATATCGCCGACATCATGGCGTTGCTCCTCGCTACGCGAGAGCTGGTGCACTCGTTAGGCCGCTTCGGTTATGCGGCCACTATCCTCACCGCCGCGCCGGTCTATCTCTCTCTTCTCGGAGTCCTGCCTCGTGCGCTCTTTCGTCGGCTGCCGCTCGGCGCACTGGCCGCGCTGGCGGGATTACTCGAGACGGCGACGTTCCTTCTCTGGCCGCTGCTCACTCTCGGCGAGGCGGTCGGGCGTCTCTTTCTTCCGCAGCAGAAATCCGAAAAGGCGCGCCTCTTCGCGGCTCGTGAAGAGTTGAAACAGGTGACGGTGCAGAGTGAGCGCGAAGGGGCGCTGACCTCGACGGAGCGCGCCATGATCCACAACGTGGTCGACTTCCGAAACGTGCGCGCGCGCGACGTGATGGTGCCCTTGG
>JALYXP010000467.1 GCA_030947045.1 Verrucomicrobiota bacterium
ACGAGACAGGCTGGTCTGAACTTTCCAACGGCGACTTGCTCGCGAAAGCGGAAGAGCAGTTCGATGTGTTGGTTACGACGGACAAGCAGTTGCGTTATCAGCAGAACCTGACCGGACGGAGAATTGCGATCATGGTTCTGCCGCACGCGAGTTGGCTCAAGCTGGAGCCGCACGCGTTGCGGATCGCGGCAGCGATGCTCGCAATGCAGCCGGGCGACTTTGTAGAGATGCAATTAGGCTAGCTATCGCGAAGAACAAAACGGCCGGATGTTTGCACGTCCGGCCGCTCTGATTGTTCTGCGGCGGGGCCGCTCGTTAGACCGCGGGGTCCTTCGACTTCACTTCGTTTCGCTCAGGATGACGGAGGGTGGCGCTGACTTCTGATCTCTGGTCTGACTGCTGCCTTAGCCGCCGACGGTGACGCTGACCGGCGGGCTCCATTGGCCGACTCGCTGGTCGCCGACGCGGTAGATGGCCTGGTAGGTCCATTTCGCGGGGGCGGCGGGGAAGGCTTGGGTGTCGGTGTAGTTCGGGGTGGTGTCGATCGCGAGCAGGACGAAGCCTTTGCTGTCGCCGCGGTCGACCTCCAGTTCGCATTGGTCGAGGAAGGCGCTGTAACCCTGCCAACCCCAGCCGACATCCACGCGGTCGCCGCTGATGGAGAGGTTGAGGACGGGTCCGAAGGTAGCGAAGTCGGGGCCGATCTGCTCCGAGCCTTCGATGCCGAGAGCGGCGCCGATGGACGGGTTGTAGTCGGTGTTCGCTTTGATCTGTTTCACGAGATTGCGGAAGCGGATCTCGATGCCGGGTGCGACGACGGGAACGGCGGTGGGGAAGGTGGGAGCAACCGGCGCGCCGGTCGGCGGGACGCTGCCGCCCATGCGCTGGAGGGTTTTCCACGCGGTCCATTGTTTGGCGCTGTTGGCCATCAGTTCCTGCACGGCGAGGACGTAGCTGAAGTAGAGGGCGTCGGCGGCTTGGGAAGCGACTTGCGCTGCGCTGACGCTCAGGGTCGCCGCGTAGGCGCCGATGGCGTTCATGAAGGTGGTGAGCTGATGAGCGAAGCCGTCGTCGCTCGGGTCGAGGTAGTTTGATTTTGCCATACGTTTAGTTGGGTTTGCTGCTGTTGTGGTGGGGTTTACTGCGGAAATTCGGGTGAAACGGCGCTGGCGACGTTCTGGTGGCACCGCGGAATGATTGCGCGGGCTCGCGGAACGTTTCCGTGGGCTCGCTGGATGGTTCGGTGGCGCGTCGGAATGGCTCCGTGGCGCCACGGAAGAGTTCCGCGGGACCACTGGACGCTTTGGTGACCGCGCGGAAATTGATTCCGTGGGCCTACGGAACCTCTCCGTGGTCCGGAGCGAACACTCGGGCCCACCACGGAACAGTTCCGCGGCGCGGCGGAAGCGTCGAGGCTGGTCGCTTCCAACCCGGCGATGATCCGCTCTGCGCTTGCGTCTCGCGCGGTCATTGCTGCCGAATTTGCAGGCGCAGAGCGGCGACGAGTTCGTGCAGCGCTTTGTTCTCTTGCTGCAGCGCCGATAGCTTTCGCTCGTACTCTGCCGCCGCAGCGCGGCGATTGTAGATCGCGACGGCGGCGCCGCGGGTCTCCACGTTCAGTTTTTCGAAGACGTTCTCGATGTGCTTCTCGATCGTCCGCGTGCCGATATGGAGGATCGTAGCGATCTCGTCACTGCGTTTACCCTCCGCCACCCAGTAGAGGAGTTCCTCCTGACGCATGGTGATTCCGAGGTCGGCGAGGAGCGGCTCGTGCTCCTCGTATTTGAACGCACCACCTGACTGCGCGGGAGGAGCGGGTTCGCTCGGAGTCTCAGCCACACGGGGCGACTGCTGCGGCGCAGTGTTAGGCCGACGTCGTTTCCCACCCATGACGAGCGAGAGTCTCTGCCGCTCCGCCGGGCGCTGGAATACGTGCAATTACGTATGGTGTGCCGCCGCGTGCGACTACCTCCACGTTTGCAGATTGAACCTGAGAGTGGCGCTTCTAAGCTAGCGCCATGGAAGAGGCTGAAATCCCGCTGGAAGGTCTACACGAGGCTACGCACCACGCTGCGGAGCACGGCGGCACGCCATGGATTTCATGGGTCGCGCTTAGCACGGCGATTTTAGCGGTGCTTGCAGCGATCGCCGGGCTGCTCTCGGGCAGCCACGCAAACGAGGCGATGATGGCGCAGATCGAGGCGTCCGATCAGTGGGCGTTTTACCAGGCGAAGGGAATCAAGGCCGCGGTGCTCGATGCGAAGGTGACGGTCACGGGCGCGCCGACCGAACAGGATCACGCGAAGGCGGAGAAGTACAAGGAGGAACAGGGCGAAATCCAGAAGGAGGCGCAGGAAAAGCAGCACGAGGCGAAGTCGAATTTCCATCAACATGAAGTCTTCGCGCGGGCGGTGACGATGTTCCAAATCGCGATCGCGGTGGCCGCGATCTCGGCGTTAACGAAACGCCGAAAGTATTGGATGTTTAGCATGATCCTCGGGGTCGCCGGCACGGTGTTTCTCGTGCTCGGCTTGCTCGCGCACTAGCGGACGATGCGCGTGCTCGCGATCGACGCTTCGCTGCGCGGGAGCGGCGTGGCTATCATCGAAGGCGAAGGGAGTAAGCTGCGCGCCATTTACTACGGCACGATCGTGAACAAGGCGTCGCTGCGGCCGTCGTCATGCCTCGTCGCGATCCACGATCAGCTCGCGACATTGATCCATGAACATGAGCCGGATTGTTGCGCCCTCGAAGCGGTGATTTACGTGCAGAGCCACAAGACGGCGATCGCGCTCGGAGCGGCGCGAGGAGCGGCGATCCTGGCCGCGGCAGAATGCGGATTGCCGGTTTTTGAATACGCGCCGACGCGGATCAAGCAGGCGACGGTTGGTCGTGGCGGCGCGGATAAGGGCCAAGTCGCGTTTATGGTGCGGGCGACGCTCGGATTAACGGAGACGCCACAGAGCGATGCGGCCGATGCCCTGGCGATCGGGCTGACGCATCTGCGCGCGGCGAAGGCAGCGAAGCTCGGCGTGCCGGCGGGTGCGCAGATTTGATTTCTCGCCACGGATGAACACGGATGAAACACGGATGGGGAAGAAGAGAAATTCTTCCATCCGTGAAAATCCGTGTTCATCCGTGGCCAAAGTGCCTTTGTCTATCAGTTGGCTAGGGCGACTCAGCTTTACAGACGCACTTGCGATGCAGGAGGAAATCGTCTCGAGGAAACGCAGCGATGGCTCGTTAGCCGATGACCGGCTGTAGCCCGGGGCGCGGATTTAGTTTTAGCCACGGATGAACACGGATGAAACACGGATTGAGGAGGGGAGAGATTCTTCCATCCGTGAAAATCCGTGTCTATCCGTGGCCGAAACTCCTTTGTCTGTCCGATGGCTAGGGCGACTCAGCTTTGCAGACGCACTTGCGATGCAGGAGGAAATCGTGGCGAAGAAACGCAGCGATAATTCGGTAGGCGATGAGCTTTTGCTGCTCGAGCATGAGCCGGTTTACACGATCGGTCGCACACCGGACCAATCCAGCCTCCGCGGCGGTGCGCACCTGCCGCATCCGCTTGTCGCGATCAATCGCGGCGGACAGGCGACGTATCATGGCCCGGGGCAGCTGATTGGTTACCCGGTGATCGATCTGCGCCATTACGTGCAGGATCTGCATCGTTATCTGCGCTGGCTTGAAGACGTGCTGATCGAGTTGCTCGCTTCGTTTGAAATCACGGCAACCACTCGCGCCGGCCTCACCGGAGTCTGGGTCGACGACCGCAAGATCGCATCGATCGGCGTGGGCGTGCGGCAATGGATCACGATGCACGGCTTCTCGCTAAACGTGTGCGGCGATCTCTCGCCCTTCGACGCGATCGTGCCGTGCGGGATCGCGAACGTGACGATGACGTCGATCGAAAAGGAATCCGGCGAGGCGGTTGCCGTCGAACAAGTAGCAAGGCGTG
>JALYXP010000494.1 GCA_030947045.1 Verrucomicrobiota bacterium
GTTTATGACCGCCGAACGGGGGCGTCTCTTTGCGGATTTCGGCGGTCATAGACCGCCGCTACAGGGAGGCGCGGATCGCATCGAGCTGCCCGGCCGATCCGAGCTTCTCGTTTTTGTGCGCGATGAAGTCCGCGTAGGCCTGCATGAACACCTTACCCGGCGGACGAAAATCGAACTCCGCAGGTTTATCGCGGAAGAACTCCCGATGCACACGCGTCCAAACGAGACGCCCATCAGTGTCGATGTTCACCTTCGTGACGCCCAGCTTCGCTGCTGGCAGATACTCATTCTCGTTCACTCCACGTGCGGAGGGATCCAGTTTGCCGCCCGCAGCGTTGATCCGTTCGACTTCTTCGACTGGCACGCTCGAGCTGCCGTGCATCACGATCGGCATGCCTGGAACTTTCTGCGAGATCGCTTCGATCACATCAAAGCGGAGTGATTGCTGGCCCTTGAATTTATACGCGCCATGGCTCGTGCCGATCGCCGCCGCGAGCGAATCGCAGCCCGACCGTTCGACGAACTCTACCGCTTCTTCAGGATTTGTTAGGCAGGCATTGCCTTCATCAATTTTAATGTCTTCCTCGACGCCGCCGAGCATGCCGAGTTCGGCTTCCACGCTAATGCCTTTCGCATGGGCGCGATCCACCACGCGGCGCGTGATGGCGATGTTCTCGTCGAACGACTCATGGCTCGCGTCGATCATCACCGAGCTGTAGAAGCCGGAGTCGATGCAATCATAACAGGTGGCTTCGTCACCATGGTCGAGGTGCACCGCAAAGATCGCCTCAGGAAAGATGTCTTTGGCGGTGCGGATGATCGCTTCGAGCATCCGTTTGTCCGTGTAATTACGGGCGCCTTTCGAGAGCTGGATGATAAACGGCGCCTTGCTCTGGATACAGCCGCGGAACAACCCCATCGTTTGTTCCAGGTTGTTGATGTTATACGCGCCGACGGCGAATTTTTTGTAAGCGACTTTGTAGAGCTGATTAGTGGTTACGATCATGGCGGGGTCTGATTTCGAAGGAACGCCAGCTTAGGGCGCTCACCGCGTTTTCCAATCAGAAAGCGGAGTCCGAGCCCGCCAGCGATCAGCTACGGCTTTGCTGGCAGCAGCACGCTGACGGCGGTGCCTTGTGGATTCGATTCGATGTCGAGGCGGCCGTTGTGATCGAACACCGTCCGCTTGACGATTGGCAAGCCAAGCCCCATGCCGCGCGGCTTTGTCGTGCAGAAAGGCGAGAACACCTTTTCCTTCATCTCGGGGTCGATCCCCTTGCCGTTGTCCTGAATTGTCACGACGACGCCACTCGTTTTCTGGCCTTCGCGAACAGCTTTTGCCGCCAGGGAAATGCGCGCCTTCGGCTGTCCCGTCGTTGCCTCCGCCGCATTCGCCACGAGATGCGCGAATGCTTCAGTCAAAGCTGCCTCGTCTCCAAAAATCGCCGGCAGGTCGTTAGGCAAATTCATCTCGATCGGGGTGCCATTCGTGCCGAAACGAGAGCGCGCCATCTCGATCGCCTTCGCCATCGAGCTCTTCAGATCGACTGGTTTCATCACCAATTCCGCGGGATGCGCGAAGTTATTGATCTGCGTGATGATGCGGTCGAGGCGCTCCACTTCCTGCACGACGATGACGTTGAAATCCTTGCGGAAATCGGGATCGTCGAATCGTTCGGGAAGTAACTGCGCGAACGTCTTGATCGCGACGAGGGGATTGCGCACCTCATGCGACATGCTCGCGGCGAGGTCGGTCCAGAACGCCGCGCGATCCACGAGGTCCTGCTTCTGCCGCAGGCTTTCCTCGGCCGTCACGTCCTGGATCACCGCGACTGCCCCGAGTGGCGTTTTCTGGTCCAGAAGGCGGCGCGTTTCCACAAACAGCGAACGACGCGTGGTTGGATCGACCCAATTTTCTGGCGGCAGGTTGCTCTTCGCATCTAGCGTGGCGCGAAGCATTGCCGCGACTCGGCTGCCCGCGGCTTCGGCCGGTCGGTTTAACACCTCGGCCGCAGAGAGCCCGAGAATCGCTTCTGCGGTTGGGTTAAACCAGCGGATGATCGCGTCCTCGTCGGTCGCGACGATGCCGGGCGGGATCGATTTCAACAACGTCTCCGCCAGCGTCTTCTGCAGCGTGATTTCTTCGGTCAGAAGCGCATTCTCGAGAACGGTTGAGACGTGCTCGGCGAGAATCATCAGGTTCTCGAGCTCGTGATAATCGAAACGTTGTCCCGTCACGCGATGACCGAAAAAGAGCCATCCGAGAATCCGCCCGCGCGCATGCAACGGCACGATCACTTCCGCTCCGAACGCATCGAGCGCACGACGCATCACCGCGCGCTGAGTTTGATCAGCAGCCTGCGCGAGATTGGCGCGGCAGATCAGGTGCGCGTGTAATTCAAACCAGCGGACCAGCGGATCGCGTTCGCCGTATTCGACGTCGTATGTTTCGGGAAGGCAGCGGAGCCCAGCGCGCAGTCGGTAGCGATCGCTTTGTCGGATGCGCGAGAAGATACCAACGCGCGTGACACTCGCGGCGTCTGCCACTCCTTCAACGACGCTGGCCAGCAGCGCCTCGACGTTATCGTAGCGACGGAAGACGCGTGGAAACCGGAGCAGCGGAAGCGCGGGCGAGTAGCGGTCGGGCGCAGCTTCGATGCGGCGAAGCGGTTCGGGCGCGATGGCGAGCTGAGATTGGTCACGCAGCTCGCGATTTTCCTGCAGGACGCGCAGGTGATCGAAAGCGCGAGAGATAAGCGCCTGAAAACTGCGGCGATCGATCTGCACATCTTCGGCCGCGTAGATGCCGCTTTGTTCAGCTTCGCGAAGCGGCTCGGAGCGCGGTGTGCCAAACGCAATGATCAGGATCTCCGGCCAGTCCTGCTGCAGTTGCGTGACGAGATCGCGCGCTTCTTTCGCGCGAAGATCAAGCAGGACCAGCGATGGTCCAGCCTGCTGCACGACCGAGTCCAGGCGATCAAGTTCTGACACATGCCGCACCTGCGCCAGAACGCGGAGGAACGCCTTCACGCGCCGCGCGAGATCGGCATCCTGGGTATACAAGATGCAAACGGGCGACGGCATCATGCGGCGGCGACCTCCTGCTCGAAGCGCACCAGCGGCAGCAGAATGTGGAACGTCGTGCCCTTCGAGAGGTGGCTTTCGACTTCGATCTGGCCGCCGTGTTCCTGTACGATGCCATGCACAACGGAGAGGCCGAGCCCAGTACCGTAATCTTTCGTGGTGAAGAACGGATCGAAGACGTGCGCGATGTCTTCGTCACGAATTCCCTCGCCGCTGTCGCGCACTGTGACGCGCAGCACTTCGCGCGATCCATGATTCGAACCGTTGAACGCTGTGACCCATTCGTCCGCGGGACGGATCTCTGTCGCCACGGTCAATTCGCCGCCCTGTTTCATCGCGTCCATCGCGTTGAGGAAGAAGTTCAGGAATACCTGCTCGAGCTGGTCGGCATCAGCATGGATCGTATCGACGTCCGCGTTCCAGGATCGCGCGAGCTTGATCTCCTGCTGGTAAAGGCGATGGCCGACGAGCATGAGCGATTTCTCGATCACTTCGTGCACGTGGACGGGCTTGAGTAACGGCTTCGCGGGCCGCGCAAAGCGCAGTAACTGGTTCACCAGCGAATCGATCCGGTCGATCTCGTGGCCGATCAGTTTTGAAAACGTCTCGCGGAAATCTGAGTCTTGATAACGTTCCGGCAGCAGCTGCGCGAAGGTCTTGATGGAGACGAGAGGGTTCTTGATCTCGTGGGCCATCCCGGCGGAAAGCGTGCCAAGACTCGCGAGCCGATCGCTCCGGCGGATCTGCAGCTCCAGCCGTTTCAGGGCGGTGATGTCGGTTAACACCATCAGCGCGCCGAGCATTTCGCCACCTTCGCCATGAAAGATCGAACTGCTGGCTCGCACGATGACGTTATTCGGGCCGGAGCGCAGAACAATCTCTCGATCCTGCTGGAGATCGCCGGAGGCAAGCGTGTCGCGAAGGACCTCGCGCAAAGAGCGGGGCAAGTCATCGACCGATTGGGCGGCGACGTTATTCCATGGCAGTTCGGTGATCTGCTCGGCTTCCTTATTGAAAACGGTGATGCGGCCTTCCGTGTCGGCCGCGATAACGCCGGTGGTCAGATTTTGCAGCAGCGTTTCATTATAGATGCGCGCGTTCTGCACCTCGGTGAAGAGCTGGGCATTATCGATCGCGACGGCGAGTTGTCCGCACAAGACCTGCAGCGCGCTTTGCTCGACGCTACCGTAGATTCTGCCGGCGGTGCGCCGACCGGAAAGCATGACGCCAGAAAGGTGGTCACGAGAGAAAATGCCGACCGCGGCGGCGACTTTCAACGCGCGCATCTCGGCGATGACCGCTTCCAACTCCTTGGTCGGGCGGATTCGGTGTAATTCATCAAGCACCACAGGCCCTCCGTGCTGGAGGATATAGGCGACGAGTGGGTCGTCGTTACGGCAGGTCAGCAAGTCTGAAGCTGGCGAGCCGAAAAGCGGCAGCGGATGCTCGACGTAGCCCTGTTTCTGCTGCAGCAGGATGATAATGCGGTCGGTGCCGACTGCTTCAGCGATGGTACTCGCGAAGCGCTCGAGCAGATCGCTCAGCGTCGTGATCGAACCGAGAATCTTCGCTGCCTTACTGACGGTGGCGCGAAAATCCAGACCGCGGGCATTAATGAAAAGCCGATCGGCGAACGACTGCGAGACGCCTCGCGCTGGCGCCATCGCGAACGCGACGATCACGGCGGCGGTGACATGCGCGAGTGTCCGAGTTGTGTCGCCGAGGATTGGGTAGAATACCAGTTCGACTAACCACCAGAGCACTCCGTAGAGCGCCAGCAGGTAGCCAGTGAGAACGGCGTATGCCATAAGACGGCGGAAAAAGAATCCGACTTCCATGATTTTCCGCGTCGCGATGCCGTAGCCGATGATGAGGCTAAAAACGACAACGCGAAATGGTGCGAAGCGGATGAGGACGGCTCGCGACACTAGCGGTTGCAGCGCGATGCCCAACACGGCCAGCGCGACGAGTGTAACTCCTCCGAAAACTACAAATTGCAGTTCAACGCATGGCATCCCGTTGCTCCGCTTTAGCTCGGCGAAATACCAAAAGATCGTCATCAAAATCAAAGCGGCAAAGCCGATGACGTAGACTGGGAAGAGCGGCCCATAGACAGCATGCGGAACCGAGAGGCCCGTGGCCTTTTGCGTGCCCATCACCGCGTGGCGCAGGAAACCGGGCGTATAACACAGCCCGATCAATGCAAAGCTCGGCAATGCCAACCCGAGGCTGCGCCTTCCGATCTCCTGCCAGCCGGAGCTTCGGCACACAATGCCAAGCCGCAGGAGATTGAATCCGTTCACCAATAGAATGCCGGCGGCCGACGCATTCCGAATCCACAACTCGGCGGCGAGAGGAGTCGATGCATTGAAAGCGAAATGCAGCGATAGCAGCCACGCCGAGATGAAGAGCGACACCAGCAGAAATGTCTGGTTCGCGTAGTTGCGGTAGTTGGCCCGGAAGACGGCAAGGCCGAGACCTAGCTGCACCCCTAGTGCCAACCAAATTGGCAGGCTGTCAGGGTTCATTCGATCACGCGTTCAACCACGAGACTGCTGTTTCCTCCGCCGAGGCCACGCACGTTGATTAGAGCCGAGTTGATGGTGCGTTTCCGCGCGCGTCCTGCCGTGTAATCCAAATCGCAACGCGGGTCTGGCGATTCTAAGTTGGCCGTCGGCGGGATTAGGTTATGGCGAAAAGCCATTCCGCACGCAATCACCTGCATCGGACCGGCTGCGGATAGCGGATTGCCCGTCACACCTTTGATGGAACTAATCGGCGTAGTGTAGGCCGCACGACCGAAGACGCGTTTAATCATATCCGTCTCCACAATGTCGAGAGAAGGATGGCCGGGCCCGTAGGCGCAGATGTAATCGATCTCCTCCGGCAGTTTGCCCGCTGCTTCCAGCGCTGCGCGCATCGTTTGCGCCATTCCGAAAATCTCCGCGCTCGTGAAGTCGTCTCCTTGAATACCGTATCCGGTGATTTCCAAATAAGGCGTCGCCCCGCGAGCGAGTGCGCTTTCGAGCTCTTCGATCACAAGCACGCCGGCACCTTCGGAGATAACACCTGAATCCCGCCCGCGATCGAATGGTCTGCTCGCATGTTGCGGATCCGAGTTGCGCGTCGAACTCAGGCCTGCCGTTGTAAAGCTGGCCATCGACAACGGAGTGATCGGCGCGTCAGTGCCGCCTGCGATCGCGATGTCGGCTTCGCCCTTTCGGATCATCGCCGCTGCTGCGGCGATCGCATCCAGGCCTGAAGGGCATGCCGATGAAATCGTCGTCGCGCGAGCGGAGATGCCGAGAGCTAAGGCAAGCACCTGCGTGACAGCCTGTGGCTGACAATCGCAGACGCCTGCACTCACGCCTCCGGGCCCACGGCGATTCAGATCATCGAACCCGCCTTCGAGGATTTCCATTGCAGTCGTACTCACGCCGAGCATGATTGGAATCGGGTGATTAATCGATGCGCGAGCAACATCGAAGTCCGCGTCCGCTAGTGCCATCTTCATCGCAGCGAATGCGAGTTGCGTGTGGCGCGCCATCCGCCGCGGCTTGAACTTCTGGTCGATGTAATCGAGCGGTTGGAAGTTTTTCACTTCGCCGGCGATGCGGCTCTTGAATTCCGTAGCGTCGAACAAAGTGATCGGCCCGATTCCACTCTCGCCGCGTAACAACGTCCCCCAAAACGTCTCCAGACCGATCCCGTTAGGCGCAAGAACCCCCATGCCGGTAACTACAACTCGGTTTCTCTTATACATTCGGACGAAGGAAGGGCAGACAGCTAGAATCGGGCGCGATTCTAAGTCTTAGGGAAAATCCAGTCATTACATTTTGCTGCGCGCCTTCTATTCATCAGATTTCAGAGTTATTCACAAGATGCATCTTGCGTGCCCTACGCATTTCCGACAGCTTCGTAGTGTTCCCCGATGAGCGGGAAACATCTTTTCCAGCCACCGCTCCGCTTCCTCGCAATCCGCGAAAATATGACGATTCTTCCCGAAATGCCTCAGATCCTGGTCATCGACGACGAGATGGGGCCCCGCGAAAGCCTTCGCATGCTCCTAAAGCCAAATTATCAGGTGCACACTGCCGAGTCAGTCGAGGCGGGCATTCGATTGCTGCGGGAGAAGCGACCTGACGCAATCATCAGCGACATCAGAATGCCTGGAGCCACTGGCATCGAAGGCCTGCGACGGATCCGCGAGATCGATCCGCATGTTTCGGTAATCATGCTGACTGGCTTCGGGGCGCTCGAAACCGCGCAGGAAGCATTGCGCCTCGGCGCGAATGATTACATCAGCAAACCTTTCGACGCGAAAGAGATGCGCGATGTGATCAGTCGAAACGTCGAACGGACACGCCTGGCACGGAGCGGCCAACACGCCGCCGAGGAGATCACGGAACTTAATGCCCGCCTTGTCAAAGAGCTCGCACAGAAGGAGCGACTCGCTTCGTTAGGCCAGGCGTCGGCGGAATTCGTCCACGATCTTGGGAATCCGCTCACCATCGTGTGGGGCTACGTGCAACTGCTCGCCAAGAAACTGGAGCAGCAGGAAAAGGGGGGCGACACTGCCGCTGGCACGACTTCGGCGAAGGAGCTCAATATCATCGAGCAGAACGTCCGGCTTTGCCGCGAGTTACTCACGATGTGGCAGAGCTACGGCAGCGGTGAAGCTTCGCCGCACAAGCAGGTCTCCGTTTGCGCGACGGTGCGGGAGTTGATCAAAGGCCTCAGCTCGATCGCAACGCAGAACGGCGTCAAACTCACGTCCGACATTGCGGAGGACCCGTGCGCTGTGCTTGGGAATTCCGTGCAGGTGACGCGTGCGATCCAGAACGTCATCGTCAATGCGATCCAGGCCGCCGGTGAAACGAAGGGCGAGGTTGGCGTCAGTTGCGAGCGGAAGGAATTCTACGTCGATGTCCGCGTCCGCGACACTGGTCCCGGCATGAGCGCGGACCAGCTGCAGAAAATTTTTGAACCGTATTTCACCACGAAGCAAAACAAGAGCGGCACCGGCCTCGGCCTCTATATCACGAAGAAGGTCGTCGAAGATCACAACGGCTCGATCAAGGTCGAGAGCGTGCAGGGCACCGGCACGACGATGACGATTCGTCTGCCGTTGGCGAATAAGTAACCGGCAGGCGAGTCAGCGCGCGGCGGACTTTCGCTTGTCACTCTTCGGCCCATTCGGTTTGCTCAATCAGTGTCGAGTTACCGCGTCGCTCCGATTTTCGTCATCCGGGCGGCGGGTGTTTCATTTGAACATCTCGATCGGCTCGCTACGCGCGAGTCGTCGGCGATCGCGCGTGAATTAGCTGTCCGCGAAGAGGAATCGGTGACTGCGCGAGCCGTGGCCGAGCAGCTCCTTAGCAAGCACACGAGTGGGCTCTCGGCTAATGAGTCGCGACGCTGTCGCGCAGCGCTCAAAACAGGCGAAGCCAACCCCTCTGACGGCGAGCCTTTTCCGCACGAGATCCAAAATTATATCGAGCGCGCGGAGGCCGTCCGTGAGTTGACAGAAAAGCTCGACCTAACGGTCGAGCGTGAGCTACACGAGGCGCGAGTCCATCTCTACAGATCGAGCCGCGCGGTGTTGCCGGGATACCTCGTTTTCGGTGCGGGGAAATTCCGCGAAAGGTTGCAGGATCTTCCGGATGCCACCGAAGCTTTACCGACCCGCAACGCGCGCGTCCGTGAGCGGGAAAGGCATCTGCTGCTCTATCTGCAGCGCGTTTGCGGAAAGAACGACACCTTCAGCGAATATGGCCCGTCAGCGTGGGGAATCGTCGCGCAACAGGAGCAGCCCATGCGGATGGCACCGC